>NZ_JBEXNT010000058.1:0-54282 GCF_040611255.1 Kitasatospora sp. NPDC002965
GGGGCCGGGTGTCAGGCGTCCGCGCCGCCCTTGCGGCGGCGCAGCACGAGGAGCGTGCCGATGCCGGCGGCCAGCACCGCACCGCCGACCACCGCGAGGGCGGAGGTGTCGTCGCCGCCACCGCCGGTGGTGGCCAGGTTGCTGCCGCCGGACGGGCGGCCGGCGGCCTTCGCCTTGGCCTTGGCGACCGCGTCGGCGGTGGGCCGGGGCTTGGCGGCCGCGGCCTGCTGGAAGGCGGCGGCGTCGGGGAGGGTGATCTGCGCGGCGCCGCCGGTGGTGGTGGCGGGCGCGGGGGCGCCGGTGGTGGCGGTCGGGGTGGCCGACGGGGAGGGGGAGGCGGACGCCGTGGCGCCGGCCGTGGGGCTCGGGCTGCCCGTGGCGGTCGGCTTCGTGGTGGCCGTCGGGGTCGCGGTGCTCGTCGCGGTGGCGGTCGCGGTCGCGGTGGCCGACGGCGTACCGGTCGGGGTGGCCGTGGCACTCGGCGACGCCGTGGCCGTGGTCGACGGGGTGGTCGACGGGGTCGCCGTGGCCGACGGCGTACCGGTCGGCGTGCCGGTGCCGGTGGCGGTGGCCGTGGCCGTGGCCGTGGCCGACGGGCCGGCGGAGGTGGACGGGCTTGCGGAGGTGGACGGGCTTGCCGTCCCCTCGCCGGTGCCGATGACGAAGGCGCCCTTGGGCCCGAAGGCCCAGCTCGGTCCCTCGGCGGGGTCCTCGTCCGGGTCGTCGAAGAACATCGACAGCTGGGCGACGGCGTCGTCCGCGACCGCGTCGGCGGTCAGGGCCAGCTTGAACTGGAAGGTGAGCGAGTCGCCGTTCGGCAGGTAGAGCAGCTCGCCGAGGTCGAGCACCGGGGCGCGCAGCCCGGCGGTCGACGGTGTGGCGTCCCGCCAGGCGTGGGTGTCGACGTCCTGGAACTGGAGCTTGATCTGGCCCGTGGTCAGCTTGCTGTGCTCCGAGCCGAACACCATCATCGGCTCGATGATCATGTCGCGTCCGGACGTGTTGGCGACCTCGGCGGAGAAGGCGACGGCCGGGGCGCCCGCGACGACCCGGGCCGGGAAGTTCTTGAAGGTCAGCACCGGCGGCGCCTGCGGGCCGGAGGCGGCCCGTGCGGCGGCGACGGCGGCGGTGCCCGCCGCCGGGGCGGCCTGAGCGGCGGGGGCGGCGGCGATGACGGAGGCCGAGGCCAGGGCGGCGACGGCGGGTATCGCGAGACCGCGACGGAGCTTCATCGGTGGACCTCATCGGGAGACCGGGCCGGCGGGCCCGGAGGCGGGGACCCGGACGGCGGACGGGGGCGTCGGCGGTCCGGAGGACGGTTCGGAAGCAGACGGTAGCGGTTCGCGGGAAGCCTCCCGGGAGCGGGTCACCGGCGGCGGGCCCGGCGCCGGCGACCTGTCGGCGGCAAAGATGATCACATCGGGACAGACCGGGCCCGGCCACGGGTGCGGCCGGGGATGTGGCACGGTAGCGGGGGCGCCCGACGGTCGGTGCGCCGCCGTACGGACCGAAGGGCTTGATTCGCGCATGGGCTCGCACGCCACTCTCACCGTCGCCACTCCCGAGCGGATGGGCCGGCTCGGCCGGGAGCTGGCCGCACTCCTGCGGCCGGGGGACCTGGTGCTGCTCTCGGGCGAGCTGGGGGCCGGGAAGACCACGCTGACCCGGGGGCTGGGCGAGGGGCTCGGGGTGCGCGGAGCCGTCACCTCGCCGACCTTCGTGATCGCCCGGGTGCACCCGTCGCTGGTGGGCGGCCCGGCACTGGTGCACGTGGACGCGTACCGGCTGGGCGGGGACCTGGACGAGATGGAGGACCTCGACCTGGACGTCTCGCTGCCCGAGTCGGTGGTGGTGGTCGAGTGGGGCGAGGGCAAGGTCGAGCGGCTCTCCGAGAACCGGCTGGAGGTCCGGATCGAGCGGGCGATCGGCGCCGGCGCGGAGGCGGACGACCTGGACCCGCGCCAGGTGGTGCTGACCGGGATCGGCGGACGCTGGGACGCGGTGGAGCTGTCCGCGCTGGCCTGAAGGGGCCGGGCCCTCTCCTGCGGAAGAGAGGGCCCGGTCCGCACGGGCTTGCCGACAGCCTGTCGGGAAGATGTTGCGGGCGAGGTCCCGGGCGTGGTGGGATGGGTGCTGCGGTTAGGTGTGCCTAACTAGGGAGGCGCCATGTCGAGCACCACCCCCGTCCCGGAGCGCGCGCCGCGCGGTGCCGGGGCCGGAGAGCCCGCCCGCCGAGCCCCCGGGGAGCCGATGCGGGCCCTGCTGGCGTCCTGCGCCGCGGCGGAGGCCGTCTCCACCCCGCCCCGGCGGCGTACGGCCGCGGTCACCACGGACGCGGCGGAAGCCCCGGAACCCGCGGATCCCTCGGACGCCGTCGTGCGGGCGGACACCGGCGCGCACCACACCCGTCGCGCCGCCGCGTAGGCCGGACCCCGGACGGGGGCCGCACCCGGACGCGGTCCGGTGGGGGACGGTCAGGCGATCACGACCACCTTGGTGTCCTTGGGGGCGAAGTCCCAGAGCAGCTGACCCTCCTGCCGGCCGCTGCGGATGCCGCCGGTCTTGGCCTTCGGGTCGGCGGTCGGCGTGCCGGTGGCGCCGTCGACGGCCGCGCTGAAGCCGAACACCACGCCGTTCTGCTGGGCGAAGCGCACCACGTGCTCGATCTGCCGGCCGTCGGTGCCGGTGGTGGTCGGGGTCCGGCTGTAGACCAGGTAGCTGCCGGGGGTCGGCTCGACCGTGCCCGGGGTGACCGGGAAGGCGGCCACCAGCTGGGGGGTCTTCTTCGGGTCGACCAGCCAGACGTAGTGGCCGCTGACCGAGTAGACGACCCGCAGCCCGGTGCCCGCGCCGGTGGTGGGCAGCGCCGGGACGGTCGGTGTGGGCGAGGCGGTCGGGGTGGCCGAGGCGACCGGCCCGCTGGACGAGGCCGCGACGCTCGTGCTCGGACCGGCGGCGACCGCCCGGTCCTGCGCGCCGTTGGCCTGGAAGGCCAGCAGGCTCACCACTGCCAGGGCCCCCAGGGTCAACCCCGTGACCACCACTCCAGGACCCATCTTCGCCACGTGTGCTCCCACCGCCGTCCCAAAACCGTCGGCCCCATCGTGCCAGGTTCGTCCGGCCGGTCCGCATCGTGCCGGACGTGTGTTCCGGACCGGCGCGGGTTTTCGATCGGGCGGAGCAGATGATCGGAGCAGATGACCGCGGCGCGGCGGGGGCGGCGCCCCGGGGCGGGCGGCCCGACCGGTCACCCGCCGACCGGTCTAACCTTGACCCGTGCTGCTGCTCGCGTTCGACACCGCTACCCCCGCCGTCACCGCCGCCGTCCACGACGGCACCGCGGTCCTCGCCCAGACCGACCAGGTCGACGCCAGACGTCACGGCGAACTCCTGCTGCCCACCATCGACCAGGTACTGCGGGCGGCCGGTGTCGACAAGCACCGGCTGACCGGCATCGCCGTGGGCGTCGGCCCGGGCCCGTACACCGGGCTGCGGGTCGGTCTGGTGACCGCCGCCGCGCTCGGGCACGCGCTCGGCCTCCCGGTGCACGGCGTCTGCACCCTGGACGCGATCGCCCACCGGGCCCGCGCCGAGGGGCTGGCGGGCGAACCGTTCACGGTCGCCACCGACGCGCGCCGCAAGGAGGTCTACTGGGCCTCGTACGACGCCGAGGGCCGCCGTACCGAGGGCCCGGCGGTGGACCGCCCGGCCGAGCTGACCCCGCTGCCGCGGTCCGTCGGCGCCGGTGCGCTGCTCTACCCGGACGCCTTCCCCGGCGCGCAGGGACCCGAGCACGTCTCGGCCGGTGCGCTCGCCGACTTCGCCGTCGCCGAGCTGGCCGCCGGCCGCGAGCTGCTGCCGAACGCCCCGCTCTACCTGCGCCGGCCGGACGCGCAGGTGCCGGCCGGCTACAAGGCGGTGCTCCCGGCGTGACCGGCCCGAGTACCACCGGCCCCGCTCCGGCCGTCCCGGCCGCGGACGCCCCCGGGGCCGTCACCCTGCGCCCGATGCGCTGGTGGGACATCGCCCCGGTGATGGAGCTGGAGCTGGAGCTCTTCCCCGAGGACGCCTGGTCCACCGGGATGTACTGGTCCGAGCTGGCCGAGACCCACCCCGGCGGCACCCGCCACTACACCGTCGCCGCCACCCCGGACGGCGCCGTCGTCGGCTACGCCGGACTGATGGCGGTGGCCGGCGAGGGCGACGTGCAGACCATCGCCGTCGACGGGCGCCGGCAGGGGACCGGCCTCGGTACGGCCCTGCTCACCGACCTGGTCCGGGAGGCGGTCCGACGCGGGTGCGTCGAGCTGCTGCTGGAGGTCCGGGTGGACAACCCGCGCGCCCAGCGGCTGTACGAGCGCTTCGGCTTCGAACCGGTCGGCATCCGGCGCGGCTACTACCAGCCCGCCAACGTCGACGCCCTGGTGATGCGCCTCGACCTCGCCGACCGCGACGACCCGGCCGACCTCGACGACCTCCTCGACGGCGACGCGCCCGAGGGGGACGAGCTTCCCGACGGCGACGACCCCGACGACCCCGACGGCCCCGACGGCCCTGAGGGCCCCGACGGCCTCGACGAATCCGCGGACCTCCCGCGACCGGATGTGAAGAAGGACACCCGCCATGGCTGACGAACCGCTCGTCCTCGGTATCGAGACCTCCTGCGACGAGACCGGCGTCGGCATCGTGCGCGGCACCACCCTGCTCGCCGACGCGGTCGCCTCCAGCGTCAACGACCACGCCCGGTTCGGCGGCGTCGTCCCCGAGATCGCCAGCCGCGCGCACCTGGAGGCGATGGTCCCGACCATCGAGCGCGCCCTGGAGACCGCCGGCGTCAAGGCCGGCGACCTGGACGGCATCGCCGTCACGGCCGGCCCGGGCCTGGCGGGCGCGCTGCTGGTCGGCGTGAGCGCCGCCAAGGCGTACGCGTGGGCCCTCGACAAGCCGCTCTACGGGGTCAACCACCTTGCCTCGCACATCTGCGTGGACCAGCTGGAGCACGGCCGGCTGCCGTCGCCGACGATGGCCCTGCTGGTCTCCGGCGGGCACTCCTCGCTGCTGCTCAGCGCGGACATCACCAGTGACGTCCGCCCGCTCGGCGCGACCATCGACGACGCGGCCGGCGAGGCCTTCGACAAGGTCGCCCGGGTGCTCGGACTGGGCTTCCCCGGCGGCCCGGTGGTGGACCGCAGGGCCCGCGAGGGTGACCCCGGGGCGATCGCCTTCCCGCGCGGCCTGACCGGCCCCAGGGACCCGGAGTACGACTTCTCCTTCTCCGGGCTGAAGACCGCCGTCGCCCGCTGGGTCGAGGCGAAGCGCCGGGCCGGGGAGGAGGTGCCGGTCGCGGACGTCGCGGCGTCCTTCCAGGAGGCCGTCACCGACGTGCTGACCCGCAAGGCGGTCAAGGCGTGCAAGGACAGCGGCGTCGACCACCTGATGATCGGCGGCGGCGTGGCGGCGAACTCGCGGCTGCGCGAGATGGCCCAGCAGCGCTGCGACAAGGCCGGTATCCGGCTCCGGGTGCCGCGGCCGGGCCTGTGCACCGACAACGGCGCGATGGTCGCCGCGCTCGGCGCCGAGATGGTCTGGCGCAACCGCGCGCCGTCCTCCCTCGCCCTGTCGGCCGACTCCTCGCTGCCGGTCACCGAGGTCCACGTGCCGGACGCCGCAGCCGTGCACGGCGACGTCCACGGCCAGGCGTACGACGCGCTGACCGGGCAGCAGAAGTGACCACCACCGCCGCGATGTGGGAGGCCCGGGCGGCCGACGGACGCGCCGCCGAGCTCTCCGCCTGGGTGCGCGAGGTCGCGTTGCCCGCGCTGCGCGGTACGGCCGGGCTGGTCCGCACCGAGCTGTTCGCCGCTCCGGGCGAGCGCGTGCTGCTGATCACCTGGTGGACGGGCGAGCCGGTGCCGGTGGTCGAGCCGCCCGCCGGGCTGCTGGGCCGTCCGGTCCACCGGTGGTCCTTCACCAGCGAGCACGTGGAGTAGCCCCCGCCCCGCCCCGTCCGACCCCGCCCCGCCCCGCGCCGCCCGACCCCGCGCCGTCCGACCCCGCCGCCCGACCCGCCTCCACCCCCGCCGATCGGCTGCTCGAAGGCCCGACCGGGAACCGAACACGTGACCGTTACCGTGCAAGGCGATGAGATCGCTGGACGGGACCGGGGAGCACGGCGCGGTGAAGAGGCACGGGCGGGGCAGGACGACGACGTACGCGGTGGGGGCGATGGCGCTGCTGACCGCCGTCTCCGGGTGCGGCAGCGACGGCGGGACCGGCGGCCCGCCCGCCGCGGCGGTCTCCACCCCGGCCGACCGGGGCGCCGCCGCCTCCTCGGCCGCGCCGCAGCAGCCCGTGACGCCGCCGCCGGCCCCCGCCCCGGTTCCCGCCGCCGCCGGGGATCCGGCCGCCTGGGCGAAGTGGAACCTCAAGCCGCTGCCGCCCGCGCCGCCGGCGCCGGCCGACAAGCCGGTGAAGCTCCGGCGGAGCGGGCCCGTCCCGGTGTTCAGCGAGGTGCGGACCACCGACAAGGTCGTCTTCGTCACCATCGACGACGGCGCCGAGAAGGACCCGCGGTTCGTCGAGATGCTGACCGACCTCAAGGTGCCCGTCTCGATGTTCCTGACCCGCGACATCGTCAAGGACGACTACGGCTACTTCAAGCGGCTCCAGGCGCTCGGCAACCACGTCCACAACCACACCGTGGGCCACGCCCAGTTGAGCAAGGTCACGCCGGAGAAACAGCGGTCCGAGATCTGCGACGCCCAGACCGCCTTCACCCAGCAGTACGGCACCGCCCCGCTGCTCTTCCGTCCGCCGTACGGCGGCGGCGCCCACACGGCGGCGCTCAACGACGCGGTGCAGCAGTGCGGACCGAGGGCCGTCGTGCTCTGGCGGGAGTCGATGCAGATCCACGACATGCAGTACCAGGCGGCGGACAAGAAGCTCCGGCCCGGTGACATCGTCCTGGCCCACTTCCGGGGCCCGAAGGACCTCAAGGGCGAGACGATGACGCAGATGTTCGGCGAGATGCTGGCCCGGATCCAGGAGCAGGGCTTCGCGGTGGCCCGGCTGGAGGACTACATCGAGTCGCCCGCCGCCTGAGCGTCGGCCCGGACTGGCTGTCCGAGCATCATCAGCGGCCCGTTGTCGGTCCGGCTGAGGATCACCGTGACGGAGTTCGGGCCTGACGGCTTCAGCTGGCGGCGCAGCTCCTCCGGGGTGATCGCCATTCCGCGCTTCTTGATCACCACCGTGCCGACGCCCCGCTCGCGCAGCAGCGCCTTCAGCTTCTTGATGTGGAACGGCAGCACGTCGGTCAGCTCGAAGGCGTGCGCGTACGGGGTGGCGACCAGCTCGTCCGAGGTGACGTAGGCGATCTTCGGGTCGATCAGCCGGCCGTTCACCTGCCCGGCCACCTCGGCGACCAGGTGGGCCCGGATCACCGCGCCGTCCGGCTCGTACAGGTAGCGGCCGACCGGGCCGGCCGGCGGGTCGGGCAGGTCGCCGCCGGTCAGGCTCGTCCGACCGGGGAGCAGGGTGGCGCGGTGCGGGCCGGCGGCCCCGGTGCCGAACCAGAGCACCGCCTCCTTGACGTCGCCGTGGTCGGAGACCCACTCGGCCTCGGCGTCGGCCGGCACCGCCTCGTGCGGGATGCCCGGTGCCACCTTGAGCGCGCCGATCGGGGTGCGCCGGCCGGCCCCGATCGCCCAGGAGAGCGGCGGGGCGTACGCCTCGGGGTCGAAGACCCGGCCGCGCGCGGTGCGCCGGGCCGGGTCGGTGAAGACCGCGTCGTAGCCGGTGACGTCGATGTCGGCGACGTCCGCGCAGCGCACCTCGACCAGGTCGGTCAGGCCCAGTGCGGCCGCGTTGGCCGCAGTGGCCGCGCAGGCGGCCGGGTCCCGGTCGACGGCGAGGACCTCGATCCCCGCCCGGGCCAGTGCCAGCACGTCGCCGCCGACCCCGCAGCAGAGGTCGGCCAGCCGCCGCACGCCGAGGTCCGCGAAGCGGTGGGCCCGCCACTCGGCGACGCTGCGCCGGGTGGACTGCTCGACGCCGTCGGGCGTGAAGTACATGAGATCGGCGTCCGCACCGAACTTGGCCCGCGCCCGCTGCCGGAGCCGGGCCTGCCCGAAGGCGGCGGACACCAGCTCGGCGGGGTGCTCCCTGCGCAGCCGGGTGGCCAGCGCCAGCTCCTCCTCCGGCGCGAACTCGCGCAGTTCGGCGAGCAGGGCCTGGCCCCGGTCGGTCAGCAGGGGCTGCAGGTTGTCGGTCTCCACGGGCCCATTCTCCCCGGTCGGTGCGCCGGGACGGGCCGGTGCGTCCGGAGGTCTCGATCACGGGACGCGTGTGCGGTCGGGGGAACGACCCGAACGCGAGTGCGGCTACTCGCCCGTATCCCGGGGTCCGGGGGCGCGCCGTTGGCACTCTGGTTGACTGAGTGCTAACCGCGGCCTATGGTCATGCCTAGCACTCTCCACGGGGGGAGTGCTAACGCGAAGAGGCGTTTCTGACCCCCGCGACGGCAGATCCGCAGGTTCGCCCCTACCCGTTAGTAAGCCCCGTAATCTCCGAAGGGGAGCTCGGACGTGACCACCAGCAGCAAGGTTGCCATCAAGCCGCTCGAGGACCGCATCGTGGTCCAGCCGCTCGACGCCGAGACCACCACGGCCTCCGGCCTGGTTATCCCGGACACGGCCAAGGAGAAGCCCCAGGAGGGCGTCGTCCTGGCTGTCGGCCCGGGTCGCTTCGAGGACGGCCAGCGTCTGCCGCTCGACGTCGCCGTCGGTGACATCGTCCTGTACTCGAAGTACGGCGGCACCGAGGTGAAGTACCAGGGCGAGGAGTACCTCGTCCTCTCGGCTCGCGACGTTCTCGCCATCATCGAGAAGTAAGCAGCACCGAGAAGTAAGACGTCCCGACCCGCCCCGGATCCGTGTCCCTAGTGACAGGGGCCCGGGGCGTGGTTGTTGGTTCACGTAGTCGAGCGGCCGCGACGGCCGCAGCCCCGAGGGAATAGGGAACATGGCGAAGATCCTGCAGTTCAACGAGGACGCGCGCCGCTCGCTGGAGCGCGGTGTCAACAAGCTGGCCGACACCGTCAAGGTGACCATCGGCCCCAAGGGCCGCAACGTCGTCATCGACAAGAAGTTCGGTGCTCCGACCATCACCAACGACGGTGTCACCATCGCCCGCGAGGTCGAGCTCGACGACCCGTACGAGAACCTTGGCGCGCAGCTCGTCAAGGAGGTCGCCACCAAGACCAACGACGTCGCGGGTGACGGCACCACCACCGCCACCGTGCTGGCCCAGGCCCTGGTGAACGAGGGTCTGCGCAACGTCGCCGCCGGTGCCGGCCCGGCCGCCCTGAAGAAGGGCATCGACAAGGCCGTCGCCGCCGTCTCCGAGCACCTGCTGTCCATCGCCCGCGAGATCGAGGGCAAGGACGACGTCGCCGCCGTCGCGACCCTCTCCGCGCAGGACACCCAGGTCGGCGAGCTCATCGCCGAGGCGATCGACAAGGTCGGCAAGGACGGTGTCATCACCGTCGAGGAGTCGAACACCTTCGGCGTGGAGCTGGACTTCACCGAGGGCATGCAGTTCGACAAGGGCTACCTGTCGCCGTACTTCGTCACCGACGCGGAGCGGCAGGAGGCGGTCCTGGAGGACCCGTACATCCTGATCAACCAGGGCAAGATCTCCTCCATCCAGGAGCTCCTGCCGCTGCTGGAGAAGGTCGTGCAGGGCGGTACCTCCCGCCCGCTGCTGATCATCGCCGAGGACGTCGACGGCGAGGCGCTGTCGACCCTCCTGGTGAACAAGATCCGCGGCATCTTCAACGCCGTGGCCGTCAAGGCCCCGGGCTTCGGTGACCGCCGCAAGGCGATCCTGGGCGACCTCGCCACCCTGACCGGTGGCACCGTGATCTCCGAGGAGGTCGGCCTCAAGCTCGACCAGGCCGGTCTGGACGTGCTGGGCAGCGCCCGCCGCGTGACCATCACCAAGGACGAGACCACCATCGTCGACGGTGCCGGCGACAGCGAGGCCGTGGCCGGCCGCGTCGCCCAGATCAAGGGCGAGATCGCCAACACCGACTCGGACTGGGACCGCGAGAAGCTGCAGGAGCGCCTGGCCAAGCTGGCCGGCGGCGTCTGCGTCATCCGTGTCGGTGCCGCCACCGAGGTGGAGCTGAAGGAGCGCAAGCACCGCCTGGAGGACGCCATCTCGGCGACCCGTGCCGCGGTCGAGGAGGGCATCGTCGCCGGTGGTGGCGCCTCCCTCGTCCACGCCGCCAAGGTGCTGAACGACGGCCTGGGCCTGACGGGCGACGAGGCGACCGGTGTCGCGGTCGTCCGCAAGGCGCTGCACGAGCCGCTGCGCTGGATCGCCCAGAACGCCGGCCTGGAGGGTTACGTCATCACCTCCAAGGTCTCCGAGCTGGAGCCGGGCCAGGGCTACAACGCCGCCACGGGCGAGTACGGCGACCTGATCAAGGCCGGCGTCATCGACCCGGTCAAGGTCACCCGTTCCGCCCTGGAGAACGCCGCCTCGATCGCCTCCCTGCTGCTCACCACCGAGACCCTCGTGGTGGAGAAGAAGGAGGAGGAGGCCGACGCCGGTCACTCGCACGGCGGCCACGGCCACTCCCACTGACACCCGTTCAGTGACCGGAGGCCCGGTCCGCGCCCCTCGGGGGCGCGGCCGGGCCTCCGGCGTGTCGGCCGCGGTACGCCGCTGACGGGCCGCCCCGAGGTGCGGCGTCCGGCGCGCACCGCGCCGGTGGGCGAGTTTTACTCTTCAACTATCATCTGAATTTTGCAGATAGCAAAGATTTACTTATATCTTTGAGGCATGATCGAGGCCCGCCACCTGCGCGTCCTGCGTGCCGTCGCCCGCACCGGATCCTTCTCCGCCGCCGCCCGCGAGCTGGGGTGTACGCAACCCGCCATCAGCCAGCAGATGAAGGCCCTGGAGAAGTCCGTGGACACCCCGCTGGTGGTCCGTTCGGGTCGCGGGATGCAGCTGAGCGAGGCCGGACGGGTGCTGCTCAAGCATGCCACCGGGATCCTCGCCGGGCTCTCCGCCGCCGAGGAGGAGGTGGCGGCGATCGCCGGACTGCGGGCCGGACGGGTGCGCCTGGTCTCCTTCCCGACCGCGAGTTCCACTCTGGTGCCGCCTGCCGTCGCCCGGCTGCGGGACAGCCATCCGGGGGTCCGCGTGTCGCTGGTCGACGCGGAGCCTCCGGAGTCGCTGGCGATGCTGCGCGGCGGCGAGTGCGAGGTCGCGCTGGCCTTCCGCTACCCCCAGGCGTCCGGCGCCGCCGCGCCGGCGCCCGCGCACGGCACGCCCCGCGAGGCGCGAGCCGAGGCCAACCTGGAGGCCCAGCAGCTCAGCGCCGGCACCGACTGGTCCGACCTGGTGGTCACCCCGCTGCTGGACGACCCGCTGGTCGGCCTGCTGCCCGCCGGACACCGGCTGGCCGGGCGCGGCGGGCCCGTGGAGCTGGCCGAGCTGGCCTCCGAGCAGTGGATCGCCGGCTGCCCGCAGTGCCGCGGGCACCTGGTGGAGCTCTGCGCCGGGGCCGGGTTCGAGCCCAGGATCGACTTCGCGACCGACGACTACCCCGCGGTGGTCGGCCTGGTCGCCGCCGGGCTCGGGGTGGCGGTGCTGCCGGGGCTGGCGCTGCAGTCGGTGCGCCCGGACGGGGTCGTGACGGTGGCGGTGCACGCCGCCACGGGAGCGCCGGCGGTGCGGCAGGTGGTGGCGCTGACCCTCCCGGACCTCGCCGAGGTGCCGGCGGTGGCGCTGATGCTGGAGCGGCTGGCGGGCGCGGGCCCCGGGCGCTGACCGGGACCGGGCCGACCGTGGCCGGGCGGCACCGGCCGGACCGGCCGTGTCCGGACCGGCCGTCCGTCGCCCGCGGCCGGGCCGTGACCGCCCCGGGCCGACCGGGCGTGGGCCGACCGGGCGCAGGCCGGGAAGGCGCCGGGCCCTGACGTGCGCCACCGCGAGAAGAAACGTTTCTTCTCGGTGCGGCGGACACGGACGGTTACGACAGGTACCGCTGGGCCCCGCCCGGTGCGACGAGCGGCACCTCCACCAGGCGGTTGCGCGAGCGGCCCATCATCTCCTCGCGCTCGTCCTCGGTCAGGCCGCCCCAGACGCCGTACGGTTCGCGGACCGCCAGCGCGTGCGCGGCGCACTCGGTGCGCACGGGGCAGCGCATGCAGACCTCCTTGGCGCTCGCCTCGCGTGAGCTCCGCGCGGCGCCGCGCTCTCCTTCGGGGTGGAAGAAGAGCGAACTGTCCACGCCGCGGCAGGCCGCGGAGAGCTGCCAGTCCCAGAGGTCCGCATTGGGGCCGGGGAGGCGGGAGAAATCTGCCATGACTCATTCCCTTCAGAGGCTCGTCGACCGCGCGCCGGCTGCCAGCGGATTGCACTGGGCGGTACGGCGGGGCGCGTCCGGCGCCGGTGTGGACACCTGGAAATATGACTTACGGCAACTCCATGGACAAGTCACCCACAGAGTGGCACAACAGTCAATGACCATACAAAAGCTATAAAAACGGGCAAAGTGGGCATGCCCGGCGGTGCGGCGATCGCCCGGCGCGAACGTGGCAATCGGGTGGCCGACGGGCGCGCGGGGGCCCGAATCGGTGTGCGGGTCGTGCGCCCACCGCGCCCGAGCTGCGCAAAAGAGCGGCGTGTGCCCCGCGATGCGGCTGATCGGTAACGGGTCGGCCACGTACAGTGGTGGAGATGGCCCTGAAGGCCGTAACTCATTCGAGTGACGGTCGTTGGAAGTGCGGAGGCGGTTAGCGGGCGCCGGACGTCGGGAACGATCGCGGAGATTCACAGGCGATCAGCACGGAGTCTGTCGCCGATCGGCCGTGTCGGAGAGGTTCGTACCAGCCAGGAGGCTCAACGTGACGCGGATCAGCTGCGGAGGACGACGGTCATGACTTCCGTTCTCGTTTGCGACGATTCCCCGCTCGCCCGCGAGGCGCTTCGCCGCGCGGTCGCGACCGTACCCGGTGTCGACCGGGTCACCACCGCGACGAACGGGGAGGAGGTCCTCCGCCGCTGGGTGGCCGACCGCTCCGATCTCGTCCTGATGGACGTCCGGATGCCCGGCCTCGGCGGGGTGGAGACGGTCCGGCGGCTGCTGTCGGCGGACCCGGGCGCCCGGATCATCATGCTCACCGTCGCCGAGGACCTCGACGGCGTCGCCCTCGCGGTGGCCGCGGGCGCGCGGGGGTACCTGCACAAGGACGCCTCGCGCGCCGAACTGCGGGCCACCGTCACCCAGGCCCTCGCCGACCCGACCTGGCGGCTCGCCCCGCGGCGGCTGCGCAGCCCCGACATGGGCGCCGCGCCGACCCTGACGGCGCGTGAGATCCAGGTGCTCGAAGGCATGAGCCACGGCCGCAGCAACGCCGAGATCGGCCGCGAGCTGTTCCTCTCCGAGGACACCGTCAAGACCCACGCCCGACGCCTGTTCAAGAAGCTCGGCGCCTCGGACCGTGCGCACGCGGTGGCCCTGGGCTTCCGCTGGGGTCTGGTCCGCTGACCGCCGGCGGCTCCGCCGGTCCCGGAACGCTGCTCACGATTCCCTGTGCAGGGGCGTGTGACGTTACGGTCCCGAGGTTGCACCATGGAGGAGTGGAGCACCTCGGGGACCAGCGGACAGGAACTGCGGCGAACCACACGGCCGCAGGAGACTCGGCGGACGGCGCGGCGGACGGGACCACCGACGCCGGCGGGGCGGGAGGCGGCACGGTGCAGGAGGGGCCGGTGGTGCGTGCCGGTGCGGCACCGCATAACGTTCCGGTGCACAACTCCGGACGCGGTGCCGCGTTTTCCCGCGCGACCAGGCACCATGGACCGATGCGCGACGACGTGACCGGGGCTCCCGGCGAGGCGGACCCGGTGGAGGCCGAGCCCTCCGTGTCCGGGCCCGACGCGGCGTACGCGGAATCCGCCGGCTCCGGGGCCCCCGGCTCCGCCGGAGCCGGTGCCGAACGCGAAGCCGGTGCCGAGCGCGAAGCGGAGCCGCACGAGCCCGCCCGGCCCGTCGCGCCCGCCGCCCGCCCGCCCGTCCTCGGCACGGGCAGCTCCCCGCTCGTCGGCGAACTGGTCGCGGCCGCCGTCCGCGGCGAGGGCCCGGCGATCGACGCGCTGCTCGCCTACGTCCACCCGCTGGCCCTGCGGTACTGCCGCGGCCGGCTGGTCCGGCTGCCCGGCGGCGCCCGGCACCACGTGGACGACATCGCCCAGGAGGTCTGTGTGGCGGTGCTCTGCGCGCTGCCCCGGTACAAGGACCAGGGGCGCCCGTTCGAGGCCTTCGTCTACGGGATCGCCGCGCACAAGATCGCCGATCTGCAGCGGGCCGCGATGCGCGGGCCCGGCTCGACCGTGATCCCGCAGGACGACCTGCCGGAGGTTCCGGACGACGCGCTCGGCCCGGAGGAGCGGGCGCTGGCCAGCAGCGACGCGGCCTGGGCCAAGGAACTGCTCTCCAACCTGCCGGCCCGGCAGCGCGAGCTGGTGCTGCTGCGGGTGGCCGCCGGACTCTCGGCGGAGGAGACCGGCGAGGTGCTCGGGATGTCGCCGGGGGCCGTCCGGGTCGCCCAGCACCGGGCGCTCAGCCGGCTGCGGGCGCTCGCCGAGGAGTCCTCCTAGGGCTTGCCCGATGCCGGGCCCGGCATCGGGGAGGCCCGCCCGTTCCGGCCCCGGAGGACGGAATGGCCCACGGGCGGCAGGTGTTGTCAAGGGCACGCGAGGACGCATTCGCGGGTGCCAGTACCATGGGGTATCGGCGCCTGGGCGGGTCGCCAAAGTTTCAGCGGTGCGAACGGGGTTCCCCTGGAGGATCCTCCAGTTGCCACCCGGCTTTCGGCGGTCCGAGCGAGTGAGCGATGACAACGCCCCCACCCCTCAGGGCGTGAGCGGACAAGGCCGGCCACGGAAGGTACCCCCAAATGTCTTACAACGCCGCAGGCGTACCCGAGAAGTTCGCGATGCTCGGACTCACGTACGACGATGTCCTGCTGCTGCCCGGGGCCTCCGAGGTGCTGCCGAACCAGGTCGACACCTCCTCCCGGGTCTCCCGGAACGTGCGCGTCAACATCCCGCTGCTCTCCGCGGCGATGGACAAGGTCACCGAGTCGCGGATGGCGATCGCGATGGCCCGTCAGGGCGGCGTCGGCGTCCTGCACCGCAACCTCTCCGTCGAGGACCAGGTCAACCAGGTCGACCTGGTCAAGCGCTCCGAGTCCGGCATGGTCACCGACCCGATCACGGTCGGCCCGGAGACCACGCTCGGCGAGGCCGACGCGCTCTGTGCCAAGTTCCGGATCTCCGGCGTGCCGATCGCCGACGAGAGCGGCAAGCTCCTCGGCATCGTGACCAACCGCGACATGGCCTTCGAGTCGGACCGCACCCGCCAGGTCCGCGAGATCATGACCCCGATGCCGCTGATCACCGGCAAGGTCGGCATCTCCGGCGTCGACGCGATGGCGCTGCTCCGCCGCCACAAGATCGAGAAGCTCCCGCTGGTCGACGACGAGGGCCGGATCAAGGGCCTCATCACGGTCAAGGACTTCGTCAAGGCCGAGCAGTACCCGAACGCCGCCAAGGACAGCGAGGGCCGGCTGCTGGTCGGTGCCGCCGTCGGCGCCAGCGCCGAGGCGTTCGACCGGGCCCAGGCCCTGGTCGAGGCGGGCGTGGACTTCCTGGTCGTCGACACCTCGCACGGCCACAGCCACAACGCGCTGGCCTGGATCTCGAAGATCAGGGCGGCCGTCAAGGTCGACGTGGTCGGCGGCAACGTCGCCACCCGGGACGGCGCCCAGGCGCTGATCGACGCGGGTGTGGACGGCGTCAAGGTCGGTGTCGGCCCGGGTTCGATCTGCACCACCCGCGTGGTCGCCGGCATCGGCGTCCCGCAGGTCACCGCGATCTACGAGGCGGCCGTGGCCTGTCAGGCGGCCGGCGTGCCGGTCATCGGCGACGGCGGCCTGCAGTACTCCGGCGACATCGGCAAGGCGCTGGCCGCCGGCGCCGACACCGTGATGCTGGGCTCGCTGCTGGCCGGCTGCGAGGAGTCCCCGGGCGAGCTGCTGTTCATCAACGGCAAGCAGTACAAGTCCTACCGCGGCATGGGTTCGCTGGGCGCCATGCAGTCCCGCGGCCAGGGCCGCTCGTACTCCAAGGACCGCTACTTCCAGGCCGAGGTCTCCTCGGACGACAAGCTCGTCCCCGAGGGCGTCGAGGGCCAGGTGCCCTACCGCGGCCCGCTCTCCGCGGTGCTGCACCAGCTCGTCGGCGGCCTGCGCCAGACCATGGGCTACGTCGGTGCCGCCACCGTCGCCGAGATGGAGAGCAAGGGCCGGTTCGTCCGGATCACCTCGGCGGGCCTCAAGGAGAGCCACCCGCACGACATCCAGATGACCGTCGAGGCTCCGAACTACAGCGGCCGCTGAGCCGGTAGCCGGAAGGGGCCCGCAGCCGCGGGCCCCTTCCGCGCGTCCGGGAGGCGGGCGGGGCGGCGCGGCTCCGGGCGGGTGCGGGATACTGGGGGCGGCCGGGGTGACCCGGCGGGCACGAGCAACACCACCAGAAGGGCTCGAAGTGACTGAGATCGAGATCGGGCGAGGCAAGCGCGGCCGGCGGGCGTATGCCTTCGACGACATCGCCGTCGTCCCCAGCCGGCGTACGCGTGACCCGAAGGAGGTCTCGATCGCCTGGCAGATCGACGCCTACCGGTTCGAGCTGCCGTTCCTGGCCGCCCCCATGGACAGCGTCGTCTCGCCGGAGCAGGCCATCGCCATCGGCCGCCTCGGCGGTCTCGGCGTGCTCAACCTCGAAGGTCTCTGGACCCGCTACGAGGACCCGCAGCCGCTGCTCGACGAGATCGTCTCGATCACCGACGAGGCCGCCGCGACCCGCCGCCTGCAGGAGATCTACTCGGCGCCGATCCGGGCCGAGCTGATCAAGCAGCGGATCCAGGAGGTCCGCGACTCCGGTGTGGTCACCGCGGCCGCGCTCTCCCCGCAGCGCACCGCCGAGTTCTCGAAGGCCGTGGTCGACGCCGGCGTCGACGTCTTCGTGATCCGCGGCACCACCGTCTCGGCCGAGCACGTCTCCGGCGCCGCCGAGCCGCTCAACCTGAAGCAGTTCATCTACGAGCTGGACGTCCCGGTCATCGTCGGCGGCTGCGCCACCTACACCGCCGCGCTGCACCTGATGCGCACCGGCGCGGCCGGCGTGCTGGTCGGCTTCGGCGGCGGCGCCGCCCACACCACCCGCAACGTCCTCGGCATCCAGGTGCCGATGGCCACCGCCGTCGCCGACGTGGCCGCCGCCCGCCGCGACTACATGGACGAGTCCGGCGGCCGGTACGTGCACGTCATCGCGGACGGCGGGGTCGGCTACAGCGGCGACATCCCGAAGGCGGTCGCCTGCGGCGCCGACGCGGTGATGATCGGTGCCGCGCTGGCCCGGGCCACCGACGCGCCGGGCAAGGGCTACCACTGGGGCATGGAGGCCGTCCACGAGGAGCTGCCGCGCGGCAAGCGCGTCGACCTCGGCACCGTCGGCAACACCGAGGAGATCCTCACCGGCCCCTCGCACACCCCGGACGGCACCATGAACCTGTTCGGCGCCCTGCGCCGGGCGATGGCGACCACCGGGTACACCGAGCTCAAGGAGTTCCAGCGGGTCGAGGTGACGGTCAACCCGGCGCTCAACCACCGCTGAGCCCGTTCGTCCCGCGGAGGCCCCCGTCCGATCGTGGCGGGGGCCTCGCGCCGTTCCCGGACCCGGGCGCGTCCTACTGGCGGGTCGCGGCGCGGCGGGTCAGCAGGAAGCCGCCGACCAGGGCGATGCCGTAGAAGACGAGGTCGAGCAGCCGGCGGTCCCCCCGCCACAGCGTGAGGGCGTCGCGGACCAGCTCGCCGTACGGGGTGCCGTCCAGTGCGTGCAGCCGGCGGGTCTGGCCGAGCAGCTGGCCGAGCAGGAGCGAGCCGGCCGAGAGCAGCGCGCCCAGCGGCGGGAGCAGCCGGCCCGGTCCGCCGAGCCGGCCGAGCGGCCAAGCGACGGCGGCGGCCGGGGCGATCGCCAGCCAGCCGACGGTGGCCGCGGCCCGGGTCGGTGCGAGCCCGTACGCGAGGGCACCGGCCAGCATCGCGGCGACGGCGATCCCGAGGGCCCGGCCGGTGCGGTACCGGCGCTTCGAGCGGGGGTGTCCGTCGGGCCCGTCGGAGCCGCCGGGAGCGGTGGGGTGGTAACCGGCCACCGGGGCGCCGGGCATCCCGGGGGCCACGTAGCCCTCGGGTGTCTCCGGTTCCTGTGCGACCGAGAAGTGCTGGGCCGTGGGCGGTCGGCCCGACTGGCCGTCAGCGCCCGGTGCGGGTGCGGTCATGGACGTCGAATTCCCCCCGGAAGGACGGTGAACTGCCGCACGGTAGCAGTGCCCGGAGCGGGACGGACAGAGTTTTCGATCACAGATCGGGCACGGAGCGCCGCTCCGGGGCGGCATCGGTGCGAGGGTGGCCGGGGGCCGGGTGGTCGGGGGCGTCCGGGACAGGAGATGATGGAGGCTTGGGTGCTCGGCCCCGACGCCGGTCCGACACGCCGTCACCACGACCGCCAGCACATGGGGGAACGTTCCGAATGACCCAGGCGCAGGGTTCCACCGGCCGCCTCCTGGCCGGACGCTACCGGCTGGACGCGGTGATCGGGCGCGGTGGCATGGGCACCGTCTGGCGTGCCGAGGACGAGATGTTGGGCCGGACGGTCGCGGTCAAGGAACTGCGGATGAACGCCAGCGTCGAGGAGGACGAGAAGCACCGGCTGATCGTCCGGACGCTGCGCGAGGCCAAGGCGACGGCGCGGATCCGGCACAACTCGGCGGTCACCGTCTTCGACGTCGTCGAGGAGGACGACCGGCCGTGGATCGTCATGGAGCTGGTCGAGTCCCGCTCGCTGGCGGACGTGATCCGGGAGGACGGCCCGCTGGAGCCGGCCCGGGCGGCCGAGATCGCGCTGGACGTGCTGGGCGTGCTGAGCGCCGCGCACGCGCACGGCATCCTGCACCGGGACGTCAAGCCCTCGAACGTGCTGATCGGCGAGGACGGGCGGGTGGTGCTCACCGACTTCGGCATCGCCAGCGTGGAGGGCGACACCTCGGTGACCTCCACCGGGATGCTGGTCGGCGCGCCCTCGTACATATCCCCGGAGCGGGCCCGCGGGCAGAAGCCCGGGCCGCCGGCCGACCTCTGGTCACTGGGCGGCACGCTGTACGCGATGGTCGAGGGCCGGCCGCCGTACGACCGGGGTTCGGCGCTCGCCACGCTCACGGCGGTGATGACCGAGGACCTGACCGCGCCGGTGAACGCCGGTCCGCTCCGGCCGGTGATCGAGGGGCTGCTGGCCAAGGACCCGGTGGAGCGGCTGACCGCCTCGCAGACCCGGTCGATGCTCAAGCGGGTGGCGGCGGACGCGACGGCGCGGGCCGAGTCGACCACCGAGCAGGCGGTGCCGGTGGCGGGCGGCGGTGCGGCGGACGGCGCGGAGCGCCCGGCGGGGGAGCGTCCGGCCGTGAAGCCGGAGACCGCGAAGCCGGAGACCTCGAAGCCGTCGGTCGGCGGGTTGCTCGGAACGGTCCGGGTGGGGAGCCGGGCCGCGGACGCCGGGAGCGGGGAGCGGGCGGCGCCGGCCGCGGAGTCCGAGGACGGCACGGCCGGGCCGTCGGGGACGCCTGCGCCGGAGACCGAGGCGGCCCGTCCGGTGACCAGCGAGTGGACGCTGGGCGCGACCCAGGCGGCCGGTGCCGACCCGCGGAAGGGCCGGCACCGGCTGGCCCTGGCGACGGTCGTGGTGGTGCTGCTGCTGATCGCGGGCGTGGTCGCACTGGTGCGGGCGCTCGGCGACTCCGACGACGGATCGGCCGACGGCGCGCGCGGCACCGCGTCCGTGACCGCGAGCACCGGGACCTCGCCGGCCGGCGCCCCGCCGGTGGACGCCTCCGCGATCCCGCCGGCCACCACCCCGGTGACCCCGGACCCGGCGACCTCGGATCCGGCGGCGGCGCCCGCCGCCACGCCTCCGGTGACCCCCGCCTCGACGCCGGCCCAGACCCCGGGACCGGCCCAGACCCCGGCGCCGACCGGGGCCGTCGTGCCCGCCGGCCACCACGAGTACAAGGACGCGTCCGGCTTCTCGATCGTGCTGCCGGACTGGCTGCAGCTCACGGGTTCGGAGGCGACCCGCCGGACCTTCAAGGGCAACGGCAGCACCCTGCGGATCGAGTGGACCACCACGCCGGGGCCGAGCGCCCTCGCCGACTGGCAGGAGTCCGAGCCGGGACTGCGCGGCCAGGTGAGCAACTACCAGCGGGTGCAGCTTCAGGCCGTCGCCTACCGCGAGTGGAGCAACGCCGCCGACTGGGAGTGGACCAACGGCACCCCGCGGATGCACTCGCTCAACCGGGGCTTCGTCACCGGTTCGCCGGCCAAGTACGGCTACGCCGTCTACTGGACCTCGCCGGACGCGGAGTGGGCCGCACCGCAGAACGCCCAGGCACGGCAGATCTCCTTCGACACCTTCCGGCCGGCGCCCTGACGGACGTCGGCCGGACGGCTCCGGGGTTCAGCCGATCAGGCGACGCTTGGCGCTGCTGAACTCCTCGTCGGTGAGCGCCCCCGCGCCGTGCAGGGCGGCCAGCCGCTCCAGCTGGTCGAGCAGGTCGGCGCCGGAGGACGCCGGTGCGGCGGGCGCGGCGGCCGGCGCGGCGAGCGCCTGCTGCCCGGCGTTGCGGGCCAGCCGGGCTGCGGCCCGGACCTGCTCGGCGAAGATCTCGGCCTTGACCACGTCCTCGAACCGGTGCGAACCGGTGAGGGCGACCACCAGGAGCACCTCCCCGTTGATCCGGGTCCTGGTGACGGTCGCGTCGGTCACCGCGGAGAGCGGAACCGGGACGGGAGGCTTCCCGTCCTTCAGGAAGAGCAGCCGATGGGTGGTCAGGACCAGCACGCCCTTGCGGAAGTGATCGGGATGTCGCCCCGCCGTCGAGGCGACCGGTTTCTCGTCGGGCGCGACGTTCGCCTCGACGGTGCGCAGGGCCGTGGCCCGGGAATCACTGCTGCTGTTGCCGGCCACGTCGAAGGCCGCGTCGATCAGATCGGTCCAGTCCATGGGATCGAGCCTAATCCGACGGTTCGACGGGCGGGTCCGCCCCTGCGCCCCTGCGTCTCGGACCGGAGGGCGGTGCCGGGGCGCGGGCCGTGCGGGTCCGAGGGGGAGTGCGCGCCCCGCGGATGTGTCCCGTCCGACGGCGGGGGGCGCGTCGCGCGCCCGGCGGGAACGGACGGTGACACCTTAGGCTGGGTGGTGAGCGAGAGGAACACGCATGCGAGCGGGTCCGGGACAGATGCTGGCCGGGCGTTACCGGCTGACTGACCGTCCGGCGGCGTTGAGCGCGCTCGCCGTGGACGAGCGGACCGGTGACGTCGTGCGGTTGCGCGCGCTGGAGCTGCCCGCCCTGCTGACCGGAGGACGGGAGCCTGACGACCCGGTGCCGGAGCAGGGGGACCAGCTGGTCCGCCGGGTGGCGGTGGTCGGCTCCGCCGCGCCGCGGCACCCCCGGCTTCTCCAGGGAGCCGGCGCCTTCGTCGAGGGCGAGCTGCTCTGGACCGTCGAGGAGCGTCCGGCCGGGGTGCCGCTGGCCGAGCTGGCCGCGGCCGGTCCGCTCCCGCCCTACCGGGTGGCCGAGTTGGCGGCGGACCTGGCGGGCGCGCTGCGGGCGCTGCACGAGGCGGGCCTGGCGCACGGCAACCTGACCACCGAGTCGGTGCTGGTCTGCGAGGACGGTGCCGCCCTGCTGGGCGGGCTGCTCGCCGGGGTCGCCCAGGAGGCGCTGGCCGAGGAGCTGGGCGGGCCCGGCGGGCGCCGCCGGTACGAGGTGCGGGCCACCCTGGCCGGGCCGGTGGCCGAGCGGTGGCCGCTGGACGGAGGTCCGGCGGGTGACTGCTGGGCGCTCGGCGTGCTGGTGCACCGGCTGGTGACCGGCCGCTCGCCGTACCCGGAGGGCGGGGTGCCGGAGCTGGTGACGGCGGTGCGTGACGGCCGCCGGGAGCCGTCGGCGGCGTGCGGGCCGCTGGGGCCGCTGGTGGAGCGGCTGCTGCAGCCCGATCCGGCCCGGCGCCCGACGGCGGTGGAGGTCCGGCAGGAGCTGGCGGCCCTGCTGGCGGGTGCGCCCGAGCCGGTCGGGGAGGAACGGGCGGCCCGGGCACTGGAGTTGCGGCCGGAAGGCCCGGTGGTGCCGGCGCCGCGCCGGCGGCGTCCGCGCGGCTCCGTCACGGCCGAGCGGCCCCCGGAGGAGGAGGGTCCCGGGCGGGACCGCCGGCCGCTGATACCGCCGGCGCTGCTCGGCCCGGTGCTGGTCGGAGGGGTGTTCCTGCTGCTGGTGCTCGGGATGACGGCCGTGGTGATGTTCGCAGGCTGACGGGGTCGGCCGGGCCGCCACCGCCGGGTCTGCGGGTGGGGGAGATTACCGGGGCCGGGGCGGGGCGCCTAGTGTGTCCGTGAGATTTGTTCGACTGGTGGTCTGCACCGAGTGGTCTGTACCGGGCCCTCCGTCGTGGTGACGGCAGGTGGATGAGGGGGAGCGGTCGCGGATGGGCGCGGAGGACCGGGCGGAGGCGGCCGGGGAGCGGCTGCTGGCCGGACGCTACGAGCTGGGCGACCGGCTGGGCCGGGGCGGGATGGGCACGGTCTGGCGGGCCCGGGACCGGATGCTGGACCGCGAGGTGGCGGTCAAGGAGCTCACCGTCAACCACCTGCCCGAGGACGAGCTGGAGATCCTGCACGCCCGGATGAAGCGGGAGGCCAGCGCCGCCGCCCGGATCAAGCACTCCGGTGTGATCACCGTGCACGACGTGCTGGAGCAGGACGGCCGGCCGTGGATCGTGATGGAGCTGGTCGACGGCCGGTCACTGGCCGACGTGATCAGTCAGGACGGCACGCTGCCGCCGCGCGCCGCCGCCGAGGTCGGCAGCCAGGTGCTGGCCGCGCTGCACCGGGGGCACCAGCTGGGCGTGCTGCACCGGGACGTGAAGCCGGCCAACGTGCTGTTGGAGCACGGCACCGGGCGGGCGGTGCTGCTGGACTTCGGCATCGCGACGTACGAGGGCTCGGCGGAGCTGACCCGGCCGGGTGACCTCGTCGGGTCGCCGGACTACCTGGCGCCCGAGCGGGCGCAGGGCGAGCGGCCGGGCCCGGCCTCGGACCTGTGGGGTCTCGGGGCGACGCTGTACGCGGCGGTGGAGGGCGACTCGCCGTTCCGCCGCACCTCGCCGCTGACGACGCTGGCCGCGGTGGTCGGCGATCCGCTGCCGGAGCCGCGCCGGGCGGGGCCGCTGGGGCCGGTGCTGGCCGCGCTGATGGCCAAGGACCCGGCGGACCGGCCGACCGCGGACGAGGCGGCCCGGATGCTGGCCGAGGTGCAGGCCGGGCACACCATCGGCTTCAAGCCGGTCGGCCAGGTGCGGACGCCGACCCGGTCGGTGCCGGTGGTGGACCGGTCCGGGGAGCCGGGCGGGCCGGAGGCGGGTGCGGAGGCGGGTGCGGAGCCGGAGGCACCGACCGTGCCGCGTCCGGCGGCGTCGTCGGGCCCCGGAGCGGCCCCGGAACCGGCCGGGCCGGTGTCGGGCCAGGTGTCCGGGCAGGTGTCGGGGCAGGTGTCGGGGCAGCTCCCGGAGGCATTCAGGGGGCACGAGGCGGCCGAAGGGGCGCCCACCGGACCGGTCGCGCCGGTCGCCTACACCGATGCGCCCGCGCGCGGGCCCGCCAGGCGCCGGGGCGTGGTGCAGGTCGTCGTGATCGCGCTGGCGGTGGCCGTGGTCGCCGCCGGGGCCACCTTCCTGGCCACCCGGCCCAGCGGTACGACGGAGATCGCCAAGCCCACGCCGACCGTGACCGGGCCGCAGCCGACCGGCTCCGGCGACATCGACTCCGGGCCCGCGCCGACCGGCTACCGCTGGGTGGACGACCCGGCGGGCTTCCGCTTCCCGCTGCCGGTGGCCACGCCGCCCTGGCAGCGCTCCACCGACGGCAACCAGATCTACTACAGCCCCGACAACATGGTGCACTACCTCCAGTTCGCCGTCACCGTCGGCCAGTCGGTCAAGCCGCTGGACCACCTGAAGCAGATGGAGACCACCGTCTCCAAGCGCAAGGAGTACCGCCAGCACAAGCTCACCAGCGTCGCGGTGAACGGGCACGACGCGGCGGTCTGGGAGTTCAGCTACGCGGCCAAGGAGGGCGGGCGGCGGCGGGCCGTCGACGCCGAGTTCATCGACGACGACGGCACCGCGTACGCCATCTACCTGTCCTGCCCGGACAACGACAAGGACTGGCAGGAGGGGGAGCGGCGGTTCACCCTGGTGTTGAACCACTTCACGCCGACCCGCTGATCCGGCCGGGCCGGGGGTCCTCCGCGGTTTCTTGTTACCGACGGGTACCGAACCGGCCGCGGAGCGCCTAGGCTGCGCCCTATGACGGACCTCACAGCAGCTGCCACGGCCACCGAACCCGCCGGCACCGGCTCGCCGGGCCGCAATCCCGCGGCGCCCGGCGGCGGGCGCACCGTCGCCTCGGCGGTCCCGCCGTCGCTGGTCGACCGCCTCGTCACCGGGGTCACCGCCACCGGTGAGCCCCGCGTGGTGGAGACCGTCGCCC
Source organism: Kitasatospora sp. NPDC002965 (assembly GCF_040611255.1). Taxonomy (NCBI): domain Bacteria; kingdom Bacillati; phylum Actinomycetota; class Actinomycetes; order Kitasatosporales; family Streptomycetaceae; genus Kitasatospora; species Kitasatospora sp. NPDC002965. The sequence continues at coordinate 24,739 of NZ_JBEXNT010000058.1, forward strand.
CGCTCACCGGCGACCGGCTGGCCGGTCTGCCGCAGTCCACGCCGGCCGACGTCGAGGTCGCCTTCGAGCTGGCCCGCCGCGCCCAGCCGGCCTGGGCCGCACTGCCCGTACGCCGGCGCGCCGCCGTCCTGCTGCGCTTCCACGACCTGCTGCTCAAGCGCCAGGACGAGGTGCTCGACCTGATCCAGGCGGAGACCGGCAAGGCCCGGCTGCACGCCTTCGAGGAGGTCCTCGCCGTCGCGATGAGCGCCCGCCACTACGCCCGCGCCGCCCAGGGCTACCTGCGCGACAAGCGGCGCGGCGGCGCCCTGCCGGTGCTCACCCGGACCGTCGAGGCCCGCCGCCCCAAGGGCGTGATCGGACACATCTCGCCGTGGAACTACCCGCTGGAGCTCTCGGTCGGCGACGCGCTGCCCGCCTTCGTGGCCGGCAACGCGGTGGTCAACAAGCCGGACACGCAGACCGCGCTGACCGCGCTCTGGGCCCGCGAGCTGCTGATCGAGGCCGGGCTGCCGGCCGATCTGTGGCAGGTGGTGATCGGTGACGGGCCGGTGATCGGCCCGGCCGTGGTCGAGCACGCCGACTACGTCTCGTTCACGGGCTCCACCCGCACCGGCCGCGACGTCGCGCAGCGCGCCGCCGCCCGGCTGGTCGGCGCCTCGCTCGAACTCGGCGGCAAGAACGCCATGCTGGTCCTGGCCGACGCCGACCTCGCCCGGGCCGCCGAGGGGGCCGTCCGGGCCTGCTTCTCGTCCGCGGGCCAGCTCTGCATCTCGATCGAGCGGCTGCTGGTGCACCGCTCGGTGGCCGACGAGTTCCTGGCGAGGTTCGCCGCCGCGACCAAGGCGCTGCGACTCGGCGGTGGCCTCGCGTACGGCGCGGACATGGGCTCGCTGGTGTCCGGCCGGCAACTGGAGACCACCACCCGGCACGTCGAGGAGGCGGTCAAGGCCGGCGCCACGGTGGTCGCCGGCGGACAGGCGCGGCCGGACCTCGGCCCGTTCTTCCACGAGCCGACCATCCTGGACGGCGTCACCCCCGAGATGGCGGTCTGCGGCGAGGAGACCTTCGGCCCGGTGGTCTCGATCTACCGCTTCGACACCGAGGACGAGGCGGTGGCCGCCGCCAACGCGACCCCGTACGGGCTCAACTCCAGCGTCTGGACCGGGGACGCGCGGCGCGGCCGGGCGGTCGCGGCCCGGCTGCGCACCGGCACGGTCAACATCAACGAGGCGTACGCGGCCGCGTACGGTTCGGTCGCCTCGCCGATGGGCGGCATGGGCGACTCAGGGCTCGGCCGGCGGCACGGCGCCGAGGGCATCCTGCGGTTCACCGAGGCGCAGACCATCGCCGGCCAGCGGCTGATGCCGATCGCGCCCGCGTTCGGCCTGGACGACCGGCAGTTCGCGGCGGTGATGACCGGTGGGCTGCGGGTGCTGAAGGCCCTCCGGTTCAAGTAGCCGCCTCCGCCTCCGGCCCTCCGGCCGGCCCTCTGCGGACCTCCGGCTCTCCGGCCGGCCGGTCCGTTCCTCCCCGTTCGTCCCGTTTCCGAAGGAGCAGTGGCAGATGGTGGCATCCGGTGGTGACCGGGGGTTCGACTACGACGTGATCGTGGTCGGGTCCGGTTTCGGGGGTTCGGTCTCCGCGCTGAGGCTGACCGAGAAGGGCTACCGGGTCGCCGTCCTGGAGGCCGGGCGCCGTTTCGAGCGCGACGAACTGCCCAGGAACTCCTGGGACCTGCCCAACTACCTGTGGGCGCCGAAGCTCGGCCTGTACGGCATCCAGCGCATCCACCTGCTGGCCAACGTGCTGATCCTGGCCGGCGCCGGGGTCGGCGGCGGCTCGCTGAACTACGCCAACACCCTGTACGTGCCGCCGAAGGCCTTCTTCGAGGACCGCCAGTGGCGCCACATCACCGACTGGCAGGAGGAGTTGGCGCCGTTCTACGACCAGGCGAAGCGGATGCTGGGCGTCCGGCTCAACCCGACGGTCACCCCGTCCGACGTGCACCTCAGGGCCGCCGCCGAGCGGATGGGTGTCGGGGAGACCTTCCACCTGGCGCCGGTCGGCGTCTTCTTCGGCGACGGTGGGGACGCGGACGGCGAGGCCAGGACGGCGCCGGGCGCCGAGATCGCCGACCCGTACTTCGGCGGCGCCGGTCCGGCCCGCCGGGCCTGCGTCGAGTGCGGCGAGTGCATGACCGGCTGCCGGCACGGCGCCAAGAACATGCTCACCGAGAACTACCTGTACCTGGCCGAGCGCGGCGGCGCCGAGATCCACCCGCTCACCACGGTGGCCCGGATCCGCGAGTGGGGCGAGGGCTACGCGGTGGACGTCCGGCGGACCGACGCCCGTTCCACCACCGACCCGGTCAAGGCCGGGGCGCGGACCCTCACCGCCGCCCGGGTGGTGGTCGCGGCCGGCACCTACGGCACCCAGAACCTGCTGCACCGGATGCGGGCGGGCGGGCACCTGCCGCGGATCTCCGCCCGGCTCGGCGAGCTGACCCGGACCAACTCCGAGGCACTGGTGGGCGCGCAGACCACCGACCGGCGCTACGGCGCCCGCGCGGACTTCACCAAGGGCGTCGCGATCACCTCCTCGATCCACCCGGACGAGAACACCCACATCGAGCCGGTCCGCTACGGCAAGGGCTCCAACGCGATGGGCGCGCTGTCGATCGCGCAGGTCAGGGGCGGCGGGAAGCTGCCGCGCTGGCTGCGCTACCTCGGCACCTCGGTCACGCACCCGGTGACCTTCGCCCGCTCGATGAACCAGCACCGCTGGTCCGAGAAGACGATCATCGGCCTGGTGATGCAGTCCCTGGACAACTCGATCACCGTGTCGCTGAAGGAGAAGGGCCTCGGCAAGGGCAAGCTCACCTCCCACCAGGGGCACGGTGCGCCCAACCCGACCTGGATCCCGGCCGCCGAGCGGGGCGCCAGGGCGCTCGCGGACGAGATCAACGGCTTCGCCGGCAGCAGCGCCGGCGAGATCTTCGACATCCCGATGACCGCGCACTTCCTCGGCGGCTGCCCGATCGGCGACTCCCCGGAGACCGGTGTCGTTGACCCCTACCACCGCCTCTACGGACACCCCGGGATCAGCGTGGTGGACGGATCGGCCGTCTCCGCCAACCTCGGCGTCAACCCCTCGCTGACCATCACCGCGCAGGCCGAGCGGGCCATGTCCATGTGGCCGAACAAGGGCGAGGAGGACACCCGTCCGGCGCCCGGCGAGGCGTACCGCCGGACCGGGCCGGTCGCCCCCGCCGACCCGGCGGTGCCGGCCGGTGCCTTCGGCGCGCTGCGGCTGCCGCTGCTGGCGGTGCCGGAGGTGCCCCAGAGGCGCGGGTAGCCCCGGGTCGTTCGACCGCGGCGCGACCGGCGACGTGACCCGCGGCGCGGTCAACCCGCGCCGCGCCGAAGCCGGTTGACAGCCGTCCGTGACCGGTGGGAGAAAAGGGCTCCCTGGGGGGACCAGGAGTTCGTTCGGACGGGGGACACGGTCCATGGCCATCTGCGCATCCTGCGGTGCGACTTCGGCGGAGGGGGCGCTCGCCTGCGCCTCCTGCGGCCTGCCGTCGGCGCCGCCGCTCCTGCCGCCCGCCCCGCCGCCACCCGGTCTGCCCGCCCCGGTGCCGCCGCCGCCACCCGGTCTGCCCGCCCCGGGCCCGCCGGGCCCGGCTGCTGCCCTGCCGCCGGTGCCGGACCTGCCTCCGCCGTTCCTGCCTCCGGCGCCGCCCGGTGCTCCCGCTCCGGGCGGAACCTGGGGGTCGGGGCGGCCGTACGACCCGGCCGCGGGCCGGTCCGTCGCGCTCGGCCGGGTGGTCGGCGCGGACTGGCGCCCGGCGCTCCGTGCGGTGATCGCGCCGACCCTCGTCCTGCTGGTCGTCGCGCTGCTCGTGGCGGTCCCCGACGGGTACGCGGTTCCTGCTCCGATCGGCACCCCGGACTTCGGCGGGCGGTTCGGGGTGGCGCTCGCGATGGCGCTCTCCGCGCTCGGCGCGCCGTTCCGGCTGGGGCTCGGCAGCGGTGGCAGCGCCACCGACGAGACCACGGTCCGGGCCGTGCCGATGACGGTCACCGCGCTCTGGCTGTTCACGCTCTGGCTCGGCCTGCGCGCCGGGGCGAACCGCCGCCAGCGCCTCACCGGAGAGCAGTGGACCCGCCGGCAGGCGGCCGGCGAGGCACTGCGCACCGCGGTCGTGGCGGCGGTAGCCACCCTGCTGCTCGGCCTGGTCGCCGGTGCTTCGTGGTCCCCGTGGCTGCCCGGCGGCTACGAGGCGGCCGACGGTCTGGGCGACGTGTTCGACGGCCGGCTCTCCAACACGGCGGCGGCCGGCTGGCCGGAGGCGGTCGGCTGGACGCTGCTGTCCGCCGGACTGCTCGCCTTCGCGGTCCACGGGACGGACGCGTTGCGCTGGGCGGCCTGGCGCAACCGTGCGGTGCGGGGCTGGGCGGTCGCCGGGCTGGCGGCGGGCCGGGCGCTGGTGCTCACGGTCGGCCTCGCGGCGGCGGTGGGCTTCGTCCTGATCGCCGTCGAGGGCGAGGGCCTCATGACCGGTTCGGCGGTGGCCTTCCTGCCCAACGTCGGTCTGGTGCTGCTCGGGGTGGGCTCGGGGGCGAGTTTCCGGACGTCCCGCGAGAGCCCGGCCGGCGACTCGGACTGGTACCGGGGGCGGAACGACGCCGACGAGTTCTCGTTCTTCGACCTCCAGGGCGAGAGCGCCGACTGGCGCTGGACGGGGCTGCTCGCGCTGTCCGCCGCGTTGGTGCTCGGCTGGACGGCGTACCGGCGCCGGCTCGACGCGGCCGACCGGCTCCGGCTGGCCGCGGTGTACGCGGCGGGGCTCAGCCTGCTGATGCTGGTGTCCGGGGTGCTGGTCTCGTCGGGGTCCACCGCCCGCTACCTCGGTACGGTCCGGGAGGTCGGGTACGAGTACGGCGTTGCCCTGGTGCCGGGCACCCTGCTGGTGGCCAACGCGGTCTGGGCGGCGATCGGGGCGTTGGCGGTGCCGCTCGTGCTGGCCGCGGCGCGGGGCCGCTCGGCGCAGGGCGGTCCGTACGGCGCGGTGCCGGCGCAGGCCGGGCCGGGCGCGGTCGGCTTCGGGGCGTTCGGTCCGGAGTCGGCCCCGGAGCCGTTCGTCCCCGGGCCGTCCGACGGGTCCGGGCCGTCCGGGCCGTCCGGGCCGGACAAGGCGTCCGGTGCGTCCGGCCCGTCCGGTGCGTCCGAGTCAGCTGCGTGGCCGGGGGTGAGCGAGGTGATCGGGTCGTCCGAGGAACCGGCGTCGCGCCGCTCCGGGGCGGGGGCCGGGCCGGCACCGGGCGCAGACGCCCCGGTCGACCCGAGCGTCTGGCGCGACCAGCCGTAGTGATTCAGGGGCGTGCGCCATGGTGGCGCACGCCCCTGCCGCCCGTGCCGCCCCCACCGCCCGTGCCCGGACAGGGCAAAGGGCCCCGCGGGGGAACGGGGCCCTTTGTCGTTCAGCACGCGGCGTCAGGGCTGCGCCGGTGCTGGGGTGACGGCGCCGGGGGAGGAGCGCCGTCGGTCGGATGGCTGTCGGGTAGGGCGGCGCCGCCGCTCCGGCGAAGGGTGGGCCGGTGCACGGGGCGCACGCGGTCCGCGGCGGTGGGCCTCCGGCATGCCTGAGCCGGGCCCTCGCTCACGGAGCGTGAGGTGATAATCGTTGCCACCAGGGTCGCGGCGGCACCGGGACGGCGCCCCTCGGGCGGCTTTGCAGCCGCCGGGGGAAGCTCTTCCAAGCAGCATCGTGCTGGACGGAGGGCTTGCTCTGCAACCGATTCGGCATGATTCGGTCCAGCGCGCTTCCGGCGGGGCCCGGTGGCCGGGGCAAGCCCGGGGCAGCAGTGGCGGGCCCGGGGGCGTACAGGCCGGGCGGCAGCGATGATCACGGTGAGTAGTGAGGCTCGGGCGGAGCGCACGGGGACGCGCGTAGCGGCGTGGGACGGTGAACGAAGTGCGCCGGGATCGCGCCGGGGTGCGGCGGTCGGACCCCGGGCGTCCCCGGTGGCCGACCGCCCCACCTCCTTGGTCCAGTCGCGGCCGGGGTCGCTGTCCCCTGCTGGCCGGCCGCAGCACCCGCGCACGGTCCCACGGCGCGTCACGTCCGGCCGGAGGCCGGTTCCGCGACGGCGCCACGTGCGCCGGTGGACTGGGTTGAGCTCCACGCGTGGTCCTGCAAGCCCGTACGGCGGCGCCCCTGGCCGGGGCGGAGGCGGCGCACCTGGCGGGCGCGGCGCGGTCGTACGGTCGCCAGGAGAAACGAACCGGCACCGGCGCGGTCACGGCCGCGAGGGCGGGCAGACGAGTGAAACGCGGGTGGCCGGTAGACTCGACGGCAGACCCCCGCCCGTCGCCCGCGGCCACCCCTCCGGAGGACGCGCCGCGTGCGACACCTTTCGTACCGCTGCCGGAAGGCCGTCTGTGTCCCCTGCTACTCCCGTCCAGTCCGCGCCTGAGACCGACACCGTCCTGGTGGTCGACTTCGGTGCTCAGTACGCCCAGCTCATCGCCCGCCGCGTGCGTGAGGCCCGGGTCTACAGCGAGATCGTGCCGAGCAGCATGCCGGTCGCCGAGATGCTCGCCAAGAACCCGAAGGCGATCATCCTCTCCGGTGGTCCCTCGTCGGTCTACGCGGAGGGCGCGCCGCAGCTCGACCGCGCGATCTTCGAGGCCGGCGTCCCGGTCTTCGGCATGTGCTACGGCTTCCAGCTGATGGCCAAGACGCTCGGCGGCACCGTCGACAACAGCGGCGCCCGCGAGTACGGCCGCACCCCGCTGACCGTCTCCCGCACCGGCTCGACCCTCTTCGAGGGCGTCCCGGCGGAGCACTCGGTGTGGATGTCGCACGGCGACGCCTGCTCCGCCGCCCCCGAGGGCTTCACCGTCACCGCGTCCACCGACGTGGTGCCGGTCGCGGCCTTCGAGAACGACGAGGCCCGCCTCTACGGCGTCCAGTACCACCCCGAGGTGCTGCACTCCGACCACGGTCAGCAGATCCTGGAGCACTTCCTCTACCGCGGCGCCGGCATCGCGCCGAACTGGACCACCGGCAACGTGGTCGAGGAGCAGGTCGCGCTGATCCGCGCCCAGGTCGGCGACAAGCGCGCCATCTGCGGACTCTCCGGCGGCGTGGACTCGGCGGTCGCGGCGGCCCTGGTCAACAAGGCCATCGGCGACCAGCTCACCTGCGTCTACGTCGACCACGGGCTGATGCGCAAGGGCGAGACCGAGCAGGTCGAGAAGGACTTCGTCGCCGCCACCGGCGTGCAGCTGAAGGTCGTCGACGCGCAGGAGCGCTTCCTGGCCGCGCTGAAGGGCGTCAGCGACCCGGAGGAGAAGCGCAAGATCATCGGCCGGGAGTTCATCCGGGTCTTCGAGCAGGCCCAGGCCGAGATCATCGCCGAGGCCGGCGAGCAGGGCGCGTCGGTCGACTTCCTGGTCCAGGGCACCCTGTACCCGGACGTGGTGGAGTCCGGCGGCGGCACCGGCACCGCCAACATCAAGTCCCACCACAACGTCGGCGGCCTGCCCGAGGACCTGCAGTTCCAGCTGGTCGAGCCGCTGCGCAAGCTGTTCAAGGACGAGGTCCGGATGGTCGGCCAGGAGCTCGGCCTGCCGGAGGAGATCGTCCAGCGCCAGCCGTTCCCCGGCCCCGGCCTGGGTATCCGGATCGTCGGCGAGGTCACCCGGGACCGCCTGGACCTGCTCCGCGAGGCGGACGCGATCGCCCGCGAGGAGCTGACCGCGGCCGGCCTGGACCGTCAGATCTGGCAGTGCCCCGTGGTCCTGCTCGCGGACGTCCGCAGCGTCGGCGTCCAGGGTGACGGCCGCACCTACGGTCACCCGATCGTGCTGCGTCCGGTCTCGTCCGAGGACGCGATGACCGCCGACTGGTCGCGCCTGCCGTACGACGTGCTGGCGAAGATCTCGACCCGGATCACCAACGAGGTCCCCGACGTCAACCGCGTGGTGCTGGACTGCACCAGCAAGCCGCCGGGCACCATCGAGTGGGAGTAGGCACTCCCGCCCGGTCCCGGACGGACCGGTCCTGAACGGCCGCGCCGCCGTTCCCGTACCAGGGGAACGGCGGCGCGGCCGTTCGCGGTGGACCGGGTGCCCACCGGGTGGGACCTCCCACCGAAAGCGCTCACGACCGGGCAGAATGCGTCCGGACCTGTCAGGCGGTGGCGGGCCGGCGAGGGAAGGTGTGGGGAATGACGGAGGCCAGCAGCTCCGCGGCGGCCGGTCAGGCGGCGGCCGGCGCGGGAACGGCCGGTTCGACTCCGGACGGCACCGGCAGCGGCCCGGGAGGCACCGGCCCGGGAAGCGGCGGCACCGGCGGTACCCGCCTGGGCGGCGGAACCGGCCGGACGGCCGGGTGGAAGGCGGCCGGCTCGCGGCTGGCGCTGCTGCCGCTGCGGATCTTCCTCGGCGTCACCTTCGTCTACGCGGCGCTCGACAAGCTCTCCGACACCCACTACCTGGCCGGTTCCGGCGACCCGGCCTCCTTCGTCTCGCAGACGGTGCTCGCCAAGGGCTCCAGCCCGATCTCCTTCCTGCTCGGGCCGGCCCTGGACCACCCCACCCTGTTCGGCCTGCTGGTCGCCTTCGGTGAGCTGGCGGTCGGCCTGGGCACCCTGGTCGGCCTCTGGGGCCGCCTCGCCGCGGCCGGCGGCGCCGCGCTCAGCCTGAGCCTCTGGCTCACCGTCAGCTGGAACGTCTCGCCGTACTACCTCGGCAACGACCTCGTCTACCTGATGGCCTGGACCCCGCTGGTGCTGGCCGGCACCCCGTACCTCTCGGTGGACGGCTACCTCGCCCGGCGGGCCGCCCGGGACCGCTCCCGCGGCCTGTCCGAGGACCACGTCCGGCGGCGGGCCCTGGTGGACGGCGGGATCGCGGCCGTCGCCATGGGCGGCGCCGGGCTGCTCACCGGCTCGCTGACCGCCACCTTCGGGCGGGACGGGACGGCGGGGAAGCCGAAGCAGTCCGCCGCGCCCGCGTCCGCCGCACCGCCCGTCACGGTGGACGCCGCGAGCGTCCCGGTCGGCGGCTCGGCCCAGGTCAAGGACCCGTCCAGCGGCGACGCGCTCTTCGTGGTCCAGCCCAAGGCGGGCCAGTACTGCGCCCTCTCCTCGGTCTGCACGCACTCCGGCTGCGCGGTCGACGCCCCGAAGAACGGGCAGCTGTACTGCCCCTGCCACGGCTCCCGGTTCGACGCGGCGACCGGTGCGGTGCTCAACGGCCCGGCCACCAAGCCGCTGCCGAAGTACCGGGTGACCAAGGAGGGCGAGAAGCTCCACCTCGGACCGCTGGAGAGCTGAGCCCCCTCCCCGGGGCCCCCGGGGGCCCGGGGCCCGGGGTCGGGCCCGGGTGGCCTACTTCCCCTCGGTGTCCGGCCGGGAGCGGCGGACCGCCGCCGCCACCGCCCCGGCCAGGCCGCCGAGGCCCAGCACGATGAAGGTCACCGGGATGACGATGCGGCCGTTGACCGAGACGTCGTTGACCGCCGCCACCAGGTAGAGCACCGCGATCACGGTGAACAGCCCTCCTGCGATCAGGGAGAACAGGTCGAGCTGGTGCTTCCTCACGACTGGACCACCTTGATGTCGCCGAGCCCGACCATCAGCGTGAGGTCGAGCGTGCCCTTGGATGCCTGGCCGTTCGCCGGGTGCAGCAGGTAGCTGCGGGAACCGCGTTCGCTGCTGGTCTCGGCGCCCGGCACCTTGACGTCGACCAGTCCCACCTCGGTCCGCATGGTCACCGTGACGTTCGGCGGCACCACCACGGTCAGGTCACCGGCACCGAGCTCCACGGTGGTGCTCAGGGTGCCGCCGGCCGGGTCGAGGGCGCTCAGGTCCAGCCGCAGCGAGCCGAGCCCCAGGGTGTACTTCTGCTCCAGTTCGTCCGCCGAGGCGACCGCCCAGGTGCGGTCGCCGAGCAGGTTCTGCACCGAGACCGACGAGTGGCCGACGGCGGTGAGCGCCACGGTGAGCAGCAGGCCCGGCACCACCAGCCTGCGGGCCCGGCCGAACTTGGCGCCGACCAGCAGGGTCAGCCCGATCACCAGCAGCGCGGTGGCCAGCACGGTGCCGGTCAGCAGGGCGGCTCCGCCGTCGGCCGAGGCCGACCAGACGGCGCTGGCCGCACCCACCGCCAGCAGCAGGCCGATCAGTCCGAGCGGGGATCGTTCCCGCCGGTGCACCGTCACCGGCGGGGGCGGCACGGCCGGGCCGCCCTCCTTGCGCAGCGGGTCGCCCTGCGGGAGGTCGGTCCGCTGCCACCACGGCTGGGCGGGCGTCCCGGGCGGCGGGGTCGCCCCGCCGTACGGCGGGGCGGGGGCGGCTCCGCCGTACGGGTTGCGCTCGGGGTGGCGCGGGTCCCACAGGTAGCCGGTCGGACCGGTGGGAGGGGTGTCCGCCGGGACGGTCCCGGCGGCCCGGTCCCGGGCGTGCCGCTCGCGCGCCTCCTGGTCCTCGGCCTCGTGCGGCCGGCGGTGGTCCGCGCCGGTGGCCGGCTCGGACTCGGGGAAGTACCGGTCGTACGGTCCGCCGTGCGACCCGTGGCCGTCGGGACCGCCGTGGCCGTGACCCTCGTGACCCCGGTGACCGCCGAGGCCGTGCCGGCGGCGGCGGCCGCGGATCCGGCCGCCGCGGCGGCGCTCCGGGTCGTAGCGGACGGCCAGGAAGACCAGCCCGGCGAGCAGCAGCAGCGGGAAGAGCTGGTCGCCGTCGCCCATCGAGGAGAAGAAGACGCCGGTGCCGATCACGGTCAGCAGCACCGCGCCGACCGACTGGCCGTCCACCCGGCCCGTGAGCACCCGCTGGAGCTCGGTGCGGCCGGAGCGGCTGCCGCCCTTGCCGTCCGCGACCGGCTCGGTCGGGACGATCAGCCAGGCGAGCCCGTACAGGAAGAGACCGAGGCCGCCGGAGAGGCAGAGCACGACCGTGACGACGCGGAAGACCACCGGGTCGATGTCCAGGTGCCGGCCCAGACCGCCGCAGACGCCGGCCACCACGCGGTGGTGCTCGGTCCGGTTCAGCGGCGGACGGTCCGGGGCCGGCGGGGCGCTCGGCCCGGCCTCCTCGATCTCCTCGGTACGGGGGTCTTCGGTCATAGCCACCATCCTGGTGGGTGCCGGAGCCGCGCCCAACCGGTGCGAGCCCTGTCCGGACCCTGACTTGTCCCTGAGAAGGGTCAGGGGTCCACCCTGATGCGTCCGGGCGGACCCGCGTGGAACGATCGGTGCCGTGGCAGCACCCGGTTCCGATCCCCGTCCCCTCACCCCCGACGCCCCGCCGCCGGGGGGCGTCGACCCGGCCGTGCCCGGCGACGGGCGGCCGCCGTACCGCCGGCTGTACCGCAGCCCGCAGGGGCGGATGCTCGGCGGGGTCGCGCACGGGCTGGCGGTGCACCTCGGACTGCCCGTCAGCTGGGTGCGGGTCGCCTTCGTGCTGCTCTTCTTCGCGCAGGGGGTCGGCGGGCTGCTGTACGCGGCGTTCTGGTTCGTGGTGCCGATCGGCATCGGCGAACCGGCGCAGCGCGGCGGGACGCACTGGGTGTACGTGAACGGCGTGTTCGTGCCGGCCGCTTCCTGGGCGGGGGACGGCACGGCCGGGACGGAGCTGAGCAAGGGCGGCCGGCGCGGAGGATGGATCGGCCGGCTGCGCGAGGTGCTGCAGCACGCCCTGCAGGGCGAGCCCGCCGGGGTGGCGGGCGGCGCGGCCCCCGCGTCCCCCGCGTCCCCCGCAGCCTCCCCGGCCTCCCCTGCCTCTGCGGCCTCTCCGGCCTCGGCGGCGGAGGACGGTGCGGCGACCGGCTCGCAGCGGCAGGGCGGGCTGGGCCAGCTCGCCGCGCTGGTGATGCTGGTGATCGGCGTGATCGCCCTGCTCAACGCGCTCAACGTGCAGACCGCCAAGCCCTACACCTGGCCGCTGCTGGCGATCGGCGTCGGTGTGGCGCTGGTCTGGCGGCAGGCCGACGACTCGCGCTGGCAGCGCTGGTTCGGGCTGGAGGAGGGGGACCGGCGGCGCGGCGCCTACACCCGGGTCGGCGCCGGCGTGCTGCTGGTGGTGGCGGGCACCATCGCCTTCCTGGCCACCCAGGGCAGCGGCTCGACGATCGGTTCGGTGATCGAGGCCTCGCTCGCGGTGCTGGCCGGCGTGCTGGTACTGGTCGGCCCGTACGCGCTGAGGATGTGGCAGGACCTCGGGGCCGAGCGGACCGCCCGCATCCGCGCCCAGGAACGGGCCGAGATCGCCGCGCACGTGCACGACTCGGTGCTGCACACCCTGACCCTGATCCAGCGTCGGGCCGAGGACCCCAAGGAGGTGCTGCGGCTCGCGCGGGCCCAGGAACGCGAACTGCGGCTCTGGCTCTACCGGCCGGAGGCGGCGGCCGAGGCGGCGCCGGACACCATGGCGGAGTCCCTGCGCGCGGTGGTCGCCGAGGTCGAGGACCGCCACGGCGTCCCCGTCGAGCTGGTGATCGTCGGAGACTGCCCGATGGACGACCGGATCGCGGCCCAGATGCAGGCCGCGAGGGAGGCGACCGTCAACGCGGCCAAGTACGGTGGCGGGGGACCGGTCCAGGTCTACGCCGAGGTCGAGGGGAGGACGGTGATGGTGTTCGTCCGCGACCACGGTCCCGGCTTCGATCCCGATACGGTGCCGGAGGACCGGATGGGCGTACGCGAGTCGATCCTCGGCCGGATGAAGCGCAACGGCGGCACCGCACGGGTGCGGCCCGCGCCGGACGGCGGCACCGAGGTCGAGCTGGAGATGGAGAGGTCGGATGACTGAGGCAGCGTCGGCGGGGATTCCCCCCGCTGGGGAACCGGGGAGGACCGCGAGGGTCGTGCTGGTCGACGACCACCGGATGTTCCGGACGGGGGTCCGGGCGGAGATCGGGCGCACCGAGACGACCGGCATCGACGTGGTCGGCGAGGCGGACGACGTGGAGTCGGCGGTCCGGGTGGTCGCCGAGACGCGGCCCGACGTGGTGCTGCTCGACGTCCACCTGCCCGGCGGCGGCGGGGTCGAGGTGCTGCGCCGCTCGGCCGGGCTGATGGGCGAGCAGGGGGGCGTGAAGTTCCTGGCGCTCTCGGTCTCGGACGCGGCCGAGGACGTGATCGGCGTGATCCGCGGCGGTGCGCGCGGCTACGTGACCAAGACCATCACCGGGACCGACCTGGTCAACGCGATCTTCCGGATCGCCGACGGCGACGCGGTCTTCTCGCCGCGGCTGGCCGGGTTCGTGCTGGACGCCTTCGCCGCGACCGACACCCCGCCGGTGGACGAGGACCTGGACCGGCTGACCCAGCGCGAGCGGGAGGTGCTGCGGCTGATCGCGCGCGGATACGCGTACAAGGAGATCGCCAAGCAGCTGTTCATCTCGGTGAAGACGGTGGAGAGCCACGTCTCGGCGGTGCTGCGCAAGCTCCAGCTGAGCAACCGGCACGAGCTGACCCGGTGGGCCACGGCGCGTCGACTGGTCTGACCGCCCGCCCGCAGCCCGCCCGGTCCGCAGCGACCGGGCGGGTCTGTCGGTGGGTGGCCATAGACTCGGAGTGCCATGAATAGCCTCTTTGACGACCTTCCGCTCCCCGGTTTCGAGGCCCCCGCCGCCGGGTCGAAGCAGCCCGCGCCGCCCACCGCCGAGGAGCCGCCGGCGTACGAGGACGACGCCCCGTACGACGCCTACGAGGAGGCGATCCCGGACGGACTGTTCCGGACCGCGGCCTTCAGCGAGCCGGGGAGCGACGCCGAGGCCGATCGCGACGCCTGGTACCGCAACGGCGCCGCCCGGCCGGTGATCGACCCGGTGAAGCTGCTGGACGGGATGAACGACCCGCAGCGCGAGGCGGTCGTGCACGCCGGTTCGCCGCTGCTGATCGTGGCCGGCGCCGGCTCCGGCAAGACCCGGGTGCTCACCCACCGGATCGCCCACCTGCTGGGCGCGCGCGGGGTGCAGCCGGGCGAGATCCTGGCGATCACCTTCACCAACAAGGCGGCCGGCGAGATGCGCGAGCGCGTCGAGCAGCTGGTCGGCCCGCGGGCCCGGGCGATGTGGGTCTCCACCTTCCACAGCGCCTGCGTGCGGATCCTGCGCCGGGAGTCCAAGCTGCTCGGCTTCACCTCGTCGTTCTCGATCTACGACTCGGCGGACTCCCAGCGGCTGATGGCCCTGGTCTGCCGGGACCTCGACCTGGACCCGAAGCAGTTCCCGCCGAAGTCCTTCACCTCGAAGATCAGCAACCTCAAGAACGAGCTGATCGACGAGGAGACCTACGCGGACCAGGCCGCCAACCCGACGGAGAAGAAGCTCGCCGAGGCGTACTTCCTCTACCAGCGGCGGCTGCGCGAGGCCAACGCCCTCGACTTCGACGACATCATCATGACGACGGTGAACCTGCTCCAGGCCTTCCCCGACGTCGCGGAGCACTACCGGCGGCGGTTCCGGCACATCCTGGTCGACGAGTACCAGGACACCAACCACGCCCAGTACATGCTGGTCCGCGAGCTGAGCGGGGGCGCCGCCGCGGCCGCGCCGAAGCGCACCGTCGACGGGGACTTCGTGAACCCGGCGGCCGGACGGCTCGCCGAGGTGGAGCCCGCCGAGCTGTGCGTGGTCGGTGACGCGGACCAGTCGATCTACGCCTTCCGCGGCGCGACGATCCGCAACATCCTCCAGTTCGAGGAGGACTACCCGAACGCCACCACGATCCTGCTGGAGCAGAACTACCGCTCCACCCAGACCATCCTGAGCGCCGCCAACGCCGTCATCGAGCGGAACACCAGCCGTCGCGAGAAGAAGCTCTGGACGGCCGGCGAGCACGGCGAGAAGGTCGTCGGCTACGTCGCGGACGACGAGCACGGCGAGGCCCAGTTCATCGCCGACGAGATCGACCGGCTCACCGACGCCGGCGACGCCAAGCCCGGCGACGTCGCGATCTTCTACCGGACCAACGCGCAGTCCCGCGTCTTCGAGGAGGTGTTCATCCGCGTCGGCCTGCCGTACAAGGTGGTCGGCGGGGTGCGCTTCTACGAGCGCAAGGAGGTCAAGGACGTCCTGGCCTACCTGCGGGTGCTGTCCAACCCCGAGGACACCGTGCCGCTGCGCCGGATCCTCAACGTGCCCAAGCGGGGGATCGGCGACCGCGCCGAGGCGATGATCGACGCGCTGGCCGCGCGCGAGCGGATCTCGTTCGCCCAGGCGCTGCTCCGGGTCGACGAGGCCTACGGGCTGGCGGCCCGCTCGGCGAACGCGGTCAAGAAGTTCAACGCCCTGCTGGCCGGACTCCGGCAGGTCGTCGAGTCCGGCGCCGGCCCGGCGGCCGTCCTGGAGGCGGTGCTGGAGGAGACCGGCTACCTGGCCGAGCTGCAGTCCTCGACCGACCCGCAGGACGAGACCCGGGTGGAGAACCTCCAGGAGCTGGCGTCCGTCGCCCTGGAGTACGAGCAGGACCCGGGCGAGCGGCCGGACGCCGGGGAGGACGGTACGCCGCCGGTCGGCTCGCTGCCCGACTTCCTGGAGCGGGTCGCGCTGGTCGCCGACTCCGACCAGATCCCGGACGAGGACGACGAGGGGCGGGGCGTCATCACGATGATGACCCTGCACACCGCCAAGGGCCTGGAGTTCCCGGTGGTCTTCCTGACCGGCATGGAGGACGGCATCTTCCCGCACATGCGGGCGCTCAACCAGGTCAAGGAGCTGGAGGAGGAGCGGCGCCTCGCGTACGTCGGGCTGACCAGGGCGCGGCAGCGGCTCTACCTGACCAGGTCGGTGCTGCGCAGCGCCTGGGGGCAGCCCGCGTACAACCCGGCGTCGCGGTTCCTGGAGGAGATCCCGGAGCCCCTGGTGGAGTGGAAGCGCCGGGGGGCGGCGTCGGCGCCGGCCTCGCGCGGGTACTCCTCGGGGTCGTCCTGGGGCGGCTCCGCGTCGGGCGGCTCCTCGCGCGGCGGATCGTCGCGCGGGTCGGCGACGGCCTCGCCGAAGGCGGGCTGGGGGCAGTCGGCGCGGCGCACCGGCGGGGCGGTCGAGCGTGAGGTGGTGGGGCTGGCGGTCGGCGACCGGGTCACCCACGACACGTTCGGGCTGGGCACGGTGGTGGCCACCACGGGGGTCGGCGACAAGGCGCAGGCGACCGTGGACTTCGGTACGGAGGGGCGCAAGCAGCTGCTGCTGCGGTACGCGCCGGTGGAGAAGCTCTAGGCCTGCCCGTCCGGGGCCCGCTCGGGGCTCGTACGGCCCGCGCCGATCGGTGGTCGGCGCGGGCCGGGCGCGGGCCGGCCCGGCCGGTGCCGGGCTCAGCGCGGGTCGACGCCCTGGGCGAGGAACCAGGGCAGCGGGTCGACGGGCGCGCCGCCGCCGGCCGGGCGGATCTCGAAGTGCAGGTGCGGGCCGGTGCTGTTGCCGCTGTTGCCGACGAAGGCGATGACGTCGCCCGCCTTCACGGTGCCCTTGCGGATCTTGTACGAGCGCAGGTGGCAGTACCAGGCCTCGGTGCCGTCGGCCATCTTGAGTATCGACATGTAGCCGTACGACGGGTTCCACAGCGTGCGGATGGTGCCGTCGGTGACGGCCAGGACCTGGCTGCCGCCGTCCACCGGGAAGTCGATGCCGGTGTGGCGCTTGGCCCAGTGGGTGCCGGCCGCGCCGAACACCTCGCCGAGGCCGGCCTGGGTCACCGGAAGGGAGACCTTGGGACGCTCCGGCGGCTTCGGGGCCTCGGCGGCGACCGCCTGCGTGGCGGTGTCGGGGGCGCCCTGGGCGCCGGAGAGCGGCTGCCGGGCGTCGCCGCGGGAGGCCTGGGCGGCGTCCCCGGCGGCGAGGGCCTGCTGTGCGGCCTGCGCGGCCTGTGCGGCCGACTCCTGCGAGGCCGGACCCGAGGCGCCGGCGGCGGCCTCCTCCGACAGCCGGCCGGCTGCCTGGGCACGCTGCTGGTCGGCCTCGCCCTGGACGGAGATCGCGGCAGCCGCGGCCACACCGAGCGCGGCCACCGAGGGCAGCGCGACCCGGAGCAGTGCGGTCCGGGTGGCGGCCTTGGCGGCGTCGCGGCGCTGGGCGCGCGACTGCTCGCGGGCTGCCACGCGCAGTTCCGCACGGGTGGGGCGGGCGGCTGCTTCGGGAACCATCGCGGGCTGTCTCCTCGGTGGGCCTCGGGCGCGTCGTCGGGCGAGGGGAAAACAGCCGAGACTGTAGCCGGAAGTCCGACATCCGGACAAAAGTCCGGATGTCAAGAGGCTGCGGGTGTGCGGTTGTGGGGTACACCAGAGAGTGGGACCGGAAGCGGCCGGGCCCCCGGCGGCCTGTGATTTTCCCCTCCTCTTGAGGGGCGGTCGGGCCAACCGGGTCGCGTGACGCTAACCTCCCCTCAGATTGGTTATTGCGCGTTAACCTCGCCCGTGCCCACAAGGTCCGGTGGGGTGGTGGACGACGAGGTCCAGGAGGCAGTGATGGGTGTGTCAGGACCGATCCGCGTGGTGGTCGCCAAGCCGGGGCTGGACGGCCACGACCGCGGCGCCAAGGTCATCGCGCGCGCCCTGCGCGACGCCGGCATGGAGGTCATCTACACCGGGCTGCACCAGACGCCGGAGCAGGTGGTCGACACCGCGATCCAGGAGGACGCGGACGGCATCGGGCTCTCGATCCTCTCCGGGGCGCACATGACGCTCTGCGCGCGGGTGCTGGAGCTGCTGAAGGAGCGCGACGCGGAGGACATCAAGGTCTTCTGCGGCGGGATCATCCCGGACGAGGACATCGTCGAGCTCAAGGCGATGGGCGTCGCCGACATCTTCACCCCGGGCACGCCGACCACTGACGTCGTCGCCTGGGTCACGGCCAACCTCCGGGCCGCCGGCTAGCCGGCTCCCGCCTCCCGGCCGGCTCCCGGACGGGCGCCGATCCTCGAAGGGCCGCCACGGGCGCTGGAAGCCGCCGCGCATCTGCCCCGTGGCGGCCCTTCGGCGTCCGCGCCGGGTGCGTCCGCCGGGAGCCGCGCCGCCGGACCGGGGCGGCTCCCGCCCGTCAGGCGGCGTCCACGGGCACGGCCAGCTCGGCGAGCATCGCCTCGCGGAAGCGCAGGGTGCCGGCCAACCGGGCGAAGGTCTCGCCCCAGGCGGTGCCGGGCGCGGCCTCGGTGGCCAGTGCCTCGACGGCGTCGGCGGTCCGGGGGGAGAGCGCGCGCTCGGTCATGCCGAGCACCCCGCTGTGGCTCCACGGGTAGGCGCCGGACGCGGCGGCCCGGGCCAGTGCGGTCACCACGGCGGTGGAGAGCGGCGGCGTCCACGGGGTCGCGCAGGCACCGAGCAGCTGGAAGGCCTCGCCCAGGCCGTGCGCCTCGATGAAGGCGGCCGTCCAGGCGGCCCGTTCGGCGGGCGGGAGCACGGCGAGCAGCTTGGCGGGGGCGCCGGTGGTGCGGGCGCTCCGTGCCGTCCGGCCGGGACCGGGCAAGGGGGAGGGCGCGGGGCCGAGCAGCGCGCGCGCCCAGTCGGCGTCCTGCTGGCGGACGGCGGCCCGGGCCCAGGCTTCGCGCAGGTCGTCGGCCCAGGTGCTGCTGGTCTCGTCGATGGAGTCGCCGACCCGCAGGGTGAGCAGCCGGGCGGGCACCAGGCCGGTGTGCCCCGGCCAGACGGCGAGCGGCGCGGCGGCGATCACCTCGCCGAACCACCAGGCCCGTTCGCCGCGCCCGGTGGGCGACTGGGGCGGTATGCCGTCGCGCTGCATG
The DNA here is from genome assembly GCF_040611255.1 of Kitasatospora sp. NPDC002965. NCBI lineage: Bacteria > Bacillati > Actinomycetota > Actinomycetes > Kitasatosporales > Streptomycetaceae > Kitasatospora > Kitasatospora sp. NPDC002965. Next base: position 43,493 of record NZ_JBEXNT010000058.1, read on the forward strand.
GCCGCGTCGCACTCGGCGGGCGGGGTGACCAGCAGGTGGGTGCCGTGCTCGGAGAGGTGGACGGCGGCGCGGGCGCGCTCGGCCATCCGGGCGGCGAGCGCGGAGCCGGGGAGCGTGGAGAGCAGCTCGGCGGCGGTGGCCCGGACGTTCTTGCTGCGGTCGCCGAGCGCCGCCTCCAGGAAGGGTTCGTCGGCGGGCGAGAGGCCCTCCTGGAGGGCGTCCAGGAACAGCAGCCGGTCCTCGGCGCGCTCGGTGGGCCAGGTGCTCCGCAGCAGGGCGAGGCCGGCGGCCGGCTCCCGGCGGCGGAGCAGGGTCAGATGGGTGACGCGCTCGGCGAACAGTCCCTCGTGCCAGAGGTGGTCGTCCCCGGTGGCCGGGCCGGGGTTCTCCGGCGCCCCGGCGGCGGTGCGCAGGACGAACCGCCAGTCCGGGTTGAGGCCGGCGAGCCAGCGGCCGAGCGGGCCGGCCAGCGCGACCGCGTCGGGGCGCAGCTCGCTGCGGGCCCGGGCGGCGTCCAGCAGGGCGGGGACGGTGGCGGCGGGCGGGCGGAAGCCGCGGGCGCGGGCGGTGGCCAGCCACTGCGGGAGCAGCTCGCCGAGGTTGGCGAGGACGCCGCCGCCGGTGCCGCGGCTGGAGAGCAGCAGGGCGAGGCGGCGGGCGGCCGGGGCCGGCAGTTCGGGGCGGCCGTCCTCGGGGGCGGGTGCCGCGGGCGGCCCGGCGGCGGGGGTGGGGAGCGCACCGGCGCGGCGGCGGACCGTCTCCAGCGCGGCGAGTTCGAGCAGCGCGGCGGCCGGGTCGGTGCGGTCGACCTCGTGGGCGTACAGGGCGGACTGGTCCGGCGCGGGGAGCGGGCGGCGGTCGGTGCCGAGCAGGGCGGCGGTGTGCAGGGACTCCCAGGGGTCGGGCACGGGGGCTCCTCCGGTGAGGCGGTCGGTCGACATCAGGCGGTGGTGAGGCCGATCGGGCGGCCGTCCGGGCCCCAGGCGGTGACGGGGGCGAAGCCGCGGTGGCCGTACTCGCCGAAGACGGTGAGCGGGCGGCCGGTGGAGACGGCGGCGAGACGCCAGAGGGCGGCCTCCGGGGTGGCGGCGCGGTGGACCGGGAGGGTGTGCCGTCCGTCGGTGAGGTGCCAGCCCTCGGGGGAGAGGACGGGGACGACGTCGGTGAGGGTGGTCGGCCAGGCGTCCAGCCAGGGGTCGTCGGCGACGGCGGTGCCGTAGCCGGCGACGGCCTCGGCGACGGTCAGACCGGTCGGCGGGCCGTCGGGGGCGGCCTCGGGGGCGCCGTACCGGGTGCCGAGGGCGGCCCGCAGCGGGCGGGCGCCGGGGTGGAAGGCCAGCTCGGCCTCGACCAGCCGGCCGGTGGGCAGGGCGAGGTCGGGGGCCTGACCGGGGCGGCCGAAGGCGAGCAGCAGGGCGGGCCGGCCGGTCTTGGCGCCGCGCAGCCAGAGCCGCCGGGTGGTGAGCCGGTCGTCGGAGCCCCCCTCCATCGGGGACGTCCGGCTGCCGAGGACCAGCCAGCGGTCGCGGACGGTGGGACCGGCCAGCAGGTCGGCGGCGTCGGTGGTGTAGCCGAGCCTGGCGCGGACGGTGGCGGCGAGCGGCGCGGGCAGTTCGTCGACCCGGGTGGCGGCGGTGGCGAGCAGGTGGAGCATGGCGTATTCCTCCAGGAGGCCGTGGGGCGGGGCGGAGTCGAGCTCGCGGACACGGGTGGCCAGACCGGGTGCCTGGGCGTCCACCATGCGCGCGGCGACCTCCTCCCAGGGGCCGGCGGCGGACTGGTCGGCGAGGCCGTGCCGGACCCGGTCGGCCAGCCGCAGCCGCAGTTCGGCGGCGCCTGCCGCGACGCGGGCGGAGCGCTTCTCGGCGCGTCGGCGGGCGGCGGCCGGGTCGGCGGGGGTCTCCGCCTTCACGGCGGGCCGCTCGGCGCGGTCCTGGCGGTCCTTCAGCCACTCGGCGGCCCAGTCGGCGGGTTCGGCGGCGGCGGGCACGGCGTCGGGGGCGGAGCTCCAGAGCAGGAGGAGACCGAGCGCGTGCTTGCACGGGAACTTCCGGCTCGGGCAGCTGCACCGGTAGGCGGGCGTGGCGAGTTCGACGACCGTCCGGTACGGCGTGCTGCCGCTGCCCCGGCACTCGCCCCAGACCGCGTCACCGTCGGTGCCCGTGGCCGACCAGGGTGCGGGCGCCGAGAGCTTGCCCGCGGCCTTCTTCGAGGTGGCGTCGGGCGCCAGGGACAGGACGTGTTCGGTGCTCCAGCGATCCTCCATGCCGACGACGGTAGGCGGGGGGACTGACAGTCGGGCGGCCCGAACTGAGGTCCGGTCAGGATTGTCAGTGGTCCGGTGCAGGGTGGTTCCCACAGGCCGGGACGCCGACCTGGCTCCCCCCGACGACTCGCCGCCCCGCCACCCGTGTGCCCGGCGGCCGACCCGAAGGAGTCCCGATGACCGACGTCACGACCGACGTCCTGCGGCAGCACGCCGAGGACGCCTTCGCCGCCGAGCTGGCCGCGCTGGCCGGGCAGGACGACCGTCCGCGTCCGGAGCGCTGGAGCCTGTCGCCGTGGGCGGTCGCCACCTACCTGTTGGGCGGCGAACTCCCGGACGGCACCGTGATCACGCCCAAGTACGTCGGCCCGCGCCGGGTGGTCGAGGTCGCCGTCACGACGCTGGCGACCGACCGGGCGCTGCTGCTGCTCGGGGTGCCCGGCACCGCCAAGACCTGGGTGTCCGAGCACCTCGCCGCGGCGATCAGCGGTGACTCCACCCTGCTGGTCCAGGGCACCGCCGGTACCCCGGAGGAGGCCGTCCGGTACGGCTGGAACTACGCGCAGCTGCTCACCAACGGGCCCAGCCGGGAGGCGCTCGTGCCCTCGCCGCTGATGCGGGCGATGGCGGACGGGAAGATCGCCCGGGTCGAGGAACTGACCCGCATTCCGGCGGACGTCCAGGACAGTCTGATCACCATCCTGTCGGAGAAGACGCTGCCGATCCCGGAGCTGGGCTCGGAGACGCAGGCCGTCCGGGGCTTCAACCTGATCGCCACCGCCAACGACCGGGACCGGGGCGTGAACGAGCTGTCGAGCGCCCTGCGCCGCCGCTTCAACACCGTGGTGCTGCCGCTGCCGGGGTCGCTGGAGGAGGAGGTCGACATCGTCACCCGCCGGGTCGAGCAGCTCGGCCGCTCCCTGCAGCTGCCCGAACTGCCGGGCGGCGCCGAGGAGATCAGGCGCGTGGTGACCGTGTTCCGGGAGCTGCGGGCCGGGATCACCGCCGACGGCCGGACCAAGGTGAAGACGCCCAGCGGCACCCTCTCCACGGCCGAGGCGATCTCGGTGGTCACCAACGGCCTGGCACTCGCCGCCCACTTCGGCGACGGCGTGCTCCGGGCCGGCGACGTCGCCGCCGGCGTGATCGGTGCCGTGGTCCGCGACCCCGTCGCCGACCAGGTGGTCTGGCGCGAGTACGTCGAGGGCGTGGTCCGCGAGCGGGACGGCTGGAAGGACTTCTACCGCGCCGCCCGCGAGAACGCCCGCTGACCAGCACGACCGGAACCGACATCGGGAGGGAGGCGCGATGAGCGCAGAGGTGACGCTGCTCGGCGTACGGCACCACGGGCCGGGCTCGGCCCGCGCGGTGGCCGCCGCGCTGGAACTGCTGCGGCCGGACGCGGTGCTGGTCGAGGGCCCGCCGGAGGCCGATCCGATCCTCGGACTGGCCGCCGACAAGGAGATGGTGCCGCCGGTCGCCCTGCTGGCCCACGCGGCGGACGACCCGGCCCGGGCGGCGTTCTGGCCGTACGCAGCGTTCTCGCCGGAGTGGGTGGCGATCCGGTACGCGGCCGAACTCGGCGTCCCGGTGCGCTTCATCGACCTGCCGGCCGCCTACGGCTTCGCCGGCTCCGAGCCCTCGGAGCCCCCCGAGGGCGGCGCGGACGGGGGCGCGGACGGGGGCGTCGTGGAGGCGGACCCCGGCCTCCGGCGCGACCCGATCGCCAGGCTGGCCGAGGCGGCCGGCCACGACGACCCGGAGCGCTGGTGGGAGGACGTCGTCGAGCACCGGCTGCCCGGCGCCGACGCCCTCGCGCCCTTCGAGGCCGTCGCCGAGGCGATGACGGCGCTGCGCGAGGACGGCGGCGGCGTCACCCGGCACGACGAACAGCGCGAGGCGCACATGCGCCAGCAGATCCGCGCCGCCCGCCGGGCCGGCCACCGGCGGATCGCCGTGGTCTGCGGGGCCTTCCACGTCCCCGCACTGGCCGTCATGCCCACCGTGGCGCACGACCGGTCGGTGCTCGCCGGACTGCCGAGGAAGGTCCGGACCGAGATCACCTGGGTGCCCTGGACGCACCGCCGGCTCTCCCAGCTCAGCGGCTACGGCGCCGGGATCGTCTCCCCGGGCTGGTACCACCACCTGTTCCGGGCGGAGGGCGACCCGCTGCCGGAGTGGCTCACCCGGGCCGCCGGTCTGCTCCGCGCCGAGGACCACCCGGTCTCCTCCGCCCACGTCATCGAGGCCGTCCGGCTGGCCCGCGCGCTCGCCGTCATGCGCGGTCGCCCGCTCGCCGGGCTCACCGAGGCGCTGGACGCCGTCCGGTCGGTGATGTGTGACGGCTCGGACGTCGCCCTGGCCCTGGTCCGGGACCGGCTGGTGATCGGCGACGCGCTCGGCGAGGTGCCCGACGGCGCGCCGGCCGTCCCGCTCCAGCGCGACCTCACCCGCTGGCAGCGCACGTTGCGGCTCAAGCCCGAGGCCGAGCCGCGCGAGCTCGACCTCGACCTGCGCAAGGAGAACGACGCGGCCCGCTCCCGGCTGCTGCACCGGCTCCGCCTGCTCGGCGTCGACTGGGGCGTACCGGCGCGGTCCGCGGTGGCCTCCACCGGGACGTTCCGGGAGAGCTGGCGACTCTGCTGGCAGCCCGAGTTCGCCGTCCGGATCGCCGAGGCCGCCCAGTGGGGCACCACCGTCGAACGGGCCGCCGCCGGCAAGGCGGTCGGCACCGCCCGCGCCGCCGTCGAACTCGCCGAACTCACCTCCCTGGTCGAGTCCTGCCTGGTGGCCGGGCTGGCCGACGCGCTGCCCGAGGTGATGCGGGTGCTCGCCGACTGCGCAGCCCTCGACACCGACGTCGTCCACCTCGCCCGCGCGCTGCCCGCCCTGGTCCGCGCGCTGCGCTACGGAGACGTCCGGGGCACCGACCACGGTGCGCTCGACGAGGTGGCCGGCGGGCTCGCCGACCGGATCTGCATCGGTCTGCCGCCCGCCTCCACCGGCCTGGACGCGGCGGGTGCGGCACTGATGCGCGGCCACCTCGACGAGGTGCACGGCGCGATCGGCCTGCTGGACGAGGCCGGCGGCCTCGCCGACCGGTGGGCCGACACGCTGCGCGCGCTCGCCCGGCGCGAGCCGGCGGGCGGACCGGCCACCGGTGTCCCCGGCCTGCTCCGGGGGCGGGCCGTCCGGCTGCTGCTGGACGACGGCCGGCTCGACCCGGAGGAGGCCGGCCGGCGGCTCGGCCTGGTCCTCTCCGCCGCCGGCAGCCCGGCGGACGCGGCCGGTTGGATCGAGGGCTTCCTCACCGGCGGCGGCGCCCTGCTGCTCCACGACCCGCGCCTGCTGGGCCTGCTCGACGCCTGGCTGGCCGGCGTGTCGGTGGACACCTTCACCGACGTGCTGCCCCTGCTCCGCCGGACCTTCGCCACCCTGGAGACGGGCGTCCGCACCACCGTGGGCAGCCGGGTGGCGGCCGGACCGCTCGACGCCGAACCGGCCGGACCGGCCGACGGCACGGTCGAGCTGGACCCGGCCAGGGCGCAGGCGGCCCTGCCCGCGGTCGCCCTGCTGCTCGGCCTGGCTCCGGCCCCGGACCGCCCCGGCCACCGGCCGAGGATCCCCCGGCAGGCCGGGGCCCGCGACACCTGATCCGCGTTCGACCGCAGAGGAGCACCCGATGGCAGCCACCACCGCAGGCACCACCCCCGGTGCCGCCCCCCTCGACGCCGACGAGCGGCTCCGCCGCTGGCGACTGGTCCTCGGCGGCGAGGCGGACGGCACCGGCCGGACCCTGCGCGGCCGGGACGCCGCGATCGACGGCGCGCTCGCCGCGCTCTACCGGGGCACCCCGGAGGAGGGCCGCGCCGTCGGCCGGACCGGCCGACGGGCCGCGGGCCTGGGCGGCTCGGCCCCGCAGGTGGCCCGCTGGCTGGGCGACATCCGGGAGTACTTCCCGGCCACCGTCGTCCAGCTGATGCAGCAGGACGCCATCACCCGGCTCGGGCTGGAGCAGCTGCTGCTGGAGCCGGAGATGCTGGAGGCCGTCGAGCCGGACGTCCACCTGGTCGGCACCCTGCTCTCGCTCAAGCACGCGCTGCCCGAGACCACCCGCGAGACCGCCCGCGCGGTGGTCGGCAAGGTCGTCGCCCGGCTGGAGCGCCGGCTCGCCGACCGCACCCGGGCCACCCTCGGGGGCGCGCTGGACCGCAGCGCCAGCGTCAACCGGCCGCGCCACCGCGACATCGACTGGGACCGCACCGTCCGGGCCAACCTGAAGAACTACCTCCCCGAGTACGGCACCGTCGTCCCCGAGCGGCTGGTCGGCCACGCCCGGGCGCAGCGCGCGGTGAGGAAGGACGTCATCCTCTGCATCGACCAGTCCGGCTCCATGGCGCCTTCGGTGGTGCACTCGGCGGTCTTCGGCGCGGTGCTCGCCTCGATGAAGAGCCTCGACACCCGCTTGGTCGTCTTCGACACCTCGGTGGTCGACCTCACCGAGCAGCTGGCCGATCCGGTCGACGTGCTGTTCGCCACGCAGCTGGGCGGCGGCACCGACATCAACCGCGCGCTCGCCTACTGCCAGTCCAGGATCACCCGGCCGTCGGAGACGATCGTGGTGCTGATCAGCGACCTCTACGAGGGCGGCATCCGGGACGAGATGCTCAAGCGGGTCGCCGCGATGAAGGCGGCGGGGGTCCAGTTCATCGCGCTGCTGTCGCTGTCCGACGAGGGCGCGCCCGCCTACGACCACGCGCACGCCGCCGCCCTGGCCGCGCTGGGGGCCCCGGCCTTCGCCTGCACGCCCGACGTCTTCCCGGAGATCATGGCCGCGGCGATCGAGAAGCGCCCGGTCCCGGTCCCGGACCAGGGGGCGTGAACGAGGCGCGTGAACGAGGGACGTGATCGGGGGCCGGACCAGGGGGGGCGTTAACGCTGCGGAGCCGGGTTCACCCGGACGAGGGAAGGAGTGGCACGGCTCGGCTGACCCGCCGGTCAGAGCGCCCGGCGTGCGCCCGTAGGCTTTCTGTGATGGTTCTCACCAAAGACGGGCCGGTCCCGGGCGAAACACGCCCGTCGTACGGCGATAACCTGCCAGACGGACGTGACGCGCGTGTTGATTGACGTGTGCGCCCGTGGCTGTGTGGGCCGCAAGGCCGTACCTCTGCGTACCCGCACCGCCCCGACGACCCGCAGCGAAGATCCTGCCGTGGCACGCTCGTAGAGACACAATCCGCGACCACGAACAAGGACAAACACGTGGACCTGTTCGAGTACCAGGCGAGGGACATCTTCGCCAAGCACGGCGTGCCCGTGCTTGACGGTGATGTCATCGAGACCGCCGCAGACGCTGCCGCCATCGCGGAGCGCTTCGGCGGCCGCGCCGTCGTCAAGGCTCAGGTGAAGGTGGGTGGCCGAGGCAAGGCCGGTGGCGTCAAGCTCGCCGCCGACCCGGCGGACGCCGTCGCCAAGGCCGGGGCGATCCTCGGCATGGACATCAAGGGCCACACCGTTCACAAGGTGATGCTGGCCCAGACCGCGGACATCAAGGAGGAGTACTACGTCTCCTTCCTGCTCGACCGCACCAACCGCACCTTCCTGGCCATGGCCAGCGTCGAGGGCGGTGTGGAGATCGAGGTCGTCGCGGAGCAGAACCCGGAGGCGCTCGCGAAGATCCCGGTCGACGCCAACGAGGGTGTGACCCCGGAGAAGGCCGCCGAGATCGTCGCCGCCGCGAAGTTCCCGGCCGAGATCGCCGACCAGGTCGCCGATGTCCTGCAGAAGCTCTGGGTCGTCTTCATCAAGGAGGACGCCCTCCTCGTCGAGGTCAACCCGCTGATCAAGTCCGGTGACGGCAAGATCATCGCGCTCGACGGCAAGGTCTCCCTGGACGAGAACGCCGAGTTCCGCCAGCCGGAGCACGAGGCGCTCGAGGACAAGGCCGCGGCCAACCCGCTGGAGGCCGCCGCCAAGGCCAAGGGCCTCAACTACGTCAAGCTCGACGGCGAGGTCGGCATCATCGGCAACGGCGCGGGTCTCGTCATGAGCACCCTCGACGTGGTCGCCTACGCGGGCGAGAACCACGGCGGCGTCAAGCCCGCCAACTTCCTCGACATCGGTGGCGGTGCCTCCGCCGAGGTGATGGCGAACGGCCTGGAGATCATCCTGGGCGACCCCGACGTCAAGTCGGTCTTCGTCAACGTCTTCGGTGGCATCACCGCGTGCGACGCCGTCGCCAACGGCATCGTGCAGGCCCTGGAGCTGCTCGCGTCGAAGGGCGAGGCCGTCACCAAGCCGCTCGTCGTCCGCCTCGACGGCAACAACGCGGAGCTGGGTCGCAAGATCCTCGACGACGCCAACCACCCGCTGGTCCAGCGCGTGGACACCATGGACGGTGCGGCCGACCGCGCCGCCGAGCTGGCCAACAAGTAAGGAAGGGGACTTTCACACCATGGCTATCTTCCTTACCAAGGACAGCAAGGTCATCGTTCAGGGCATGACCGGCTCCGAGGGCATGAAGCACACCCGCCGCATGCTCGCCTCCGGCACCCAGATCGTCGGCGGTGTCAACCCGCGCAAGGCCGGCACCACGGTCGACGTCGACGGCACCGACGTGCCCGTCTTCGGCACCGTCGCCGAGGCCATCGAGAAGACCGGTGCCGACGTCACCGTCATCTTCGTGCCGCCGAAGTTCACCAAGGACGCCGTCGTCGAGGCCATCGACGCCGAGATCGGCCTGGCCGTCGTCATCACCGAGGGCGTCCCGGTGCACGACACCGCCGCCTTCTGGGCCCACGCTGGCTCCAAGGGCAACGTGACCCGGATCATCGGCCCGAACTGCCCCGGTCTGATCAGCCCCGGACAGTCGAACGCCGGCATCATCCCGGCCGACATCACCAAGGCCGGCAAGATCGGTCTGGTCTCGAAGTCCGGCACCCTGACCTACCAGCTCATGTACGAGCTGCGCGACATCGGCTTCTCCTCGGCCGTGGGCATCGGCGGTGACCCGGTCATCGGCACCACCCACATCGACGCCCTCAAGGCGTTCCAGGAGGACCCGGAGACCGAGCTCATCGTCATGATCGGTGAGATCGGCGGCGACGCCGAGGAGCGTGCCGCGGCCTACATCGCCGAGCACGTCACCAAGCCGGTCGTCGGCTACGTCGCGGGCTTCACCGCCCCCGAGGGCAAGACCATGGGCCACGCCGGCGCCATCGTCTCCGGCTCCTCGGGCACCGCCCAGGCGAAGAAGGAGGCCCTTGAGGCCGCCGGTGTCAAGGTCGGCAAGACGCCGTCCGAGACCGCCCGCCTGGCGCGTGAGCTGTTCAAGGGCTGACGCTCCTGCTCGTGTCGAGCGCCCCCGTCCGGTGATCCGGGCGGGGGCGCTCGCCTTTCCGGGGTCGTCGCCCGGCCCCGGCGGCCGGGGTTCAGCGACCCGCCGCGCACGGGTGCAGTGCCCAGTCGTGGCACGGGTGGGGACCGACGGCCACCGTGCCCGGCGGCGGCAGCGCCTCGGCCGCCCGCCCCGCCGTCGGCGGCCGGTACGGATCGTCGGGCCGGGGCGGCGGCGGATCCATCACCACCGGCTCCAGGCCCGGGGTCGGCGAGCACCAGAGGCTGCGGATCCCGGAGGGCGCCCCGTCCGGGAGCAGCGGGAGCAGCGCCTCGGGCTCCGTCGCGAGCGTCGGGACCGGCGCGCAGAGCACCGGCGGCGGCGCATCGGCCGGCCGGAACAGCTCCCCGGGCCCGCCGCCCGCGAGCGTCGCGGCCACCGCGCCGCCCACCGCCACCGTGAGCAGTGCCGCCGCCCCCGTCCGGCCCGCGTTCACCAGCCCGTGCCGGGCCCGCAGCAGCGGCACCGGCGGGCGGTGCGGCTCCGGGGCCCCGCGCACCGCAGCCCGGTGCAGCAGCCCGCTCAGCCGGTCGGCGAACCCGTCCGCCGCCGGGTCCGTCCCGACCAGGTCCGGCACCCAGTGCGCCAGCGACGTCCGGGCCGCCCAGACCCGGCCCTCGGCCGCCGCCACCGTCGACTCCACCTCGACCGCCACCGCGTCGGCCGGCAGGCCCAGGCCGTCGTGCAGCACCAGTGCCCGGCGCTGCGGGCGGGAGAGTCGCCGGAGCGCCTTCAGCAGCGCGCGGTCGCGGTCGGTGAGGCGGTCGTGGTCCGGGAGCACCGCCTGGGACTCGTCGGCCGGGCGCACCTTGATCCGCCGGTGCGGCAGTCGCCAGGCGTGCGCCCGCCGGGGCCCGCCCCGGTGCCACGGCGAGAGGGCCAGCTCGAACGCCCGCGTCCGCACCCACCGTTCCGGCGCGCCCGCCGCGACCACCTCCGTCCACCGCCGCCGCGCCTCCCCGAACGCGCGCCCGACGCAGTGCACGGCCCGGTGCTTGCAGGTGGTGAGCAGGAACGCCTGCTGCACGAGCCGGGTTCGGGCTCCACCACGGCGGTGCCGTCCCACCGTGGCCCGGGGACGTACAGCGCGTCCAGCTTGTTGCGCAGGCTCCGCTCGTCGTCCTCGCC
>NZ_JBEXNT010000059.1:0-53941 GCF_040611255.1 Kitasatospora sp. NPDC002965
CCCCGCGCGGCCCGGGGGCGGTGGGTGGGGGGGGGTTCCCCGCCCCCCCCCCGCACCGCACCGCACAACCGTCCTCCCTGATCCGGTGCGGAGGGGCGGCACGGCGGTCCCGCCCGCCGTTGCGCACGAACCCGCGGCCACCCGCTGACACGGATCCCCGCAGCGCGCCCCTCCTGCCCGGTCACAGGCAGGCGAGCAGCCCCGCGAGGGGCGCGGGTACCTGCCCGAGGTCGACGGCCTCCGCCAGGAGGCGCCCGTAGCGGATCTTGCGGCCCTTCTTCGTACCGAGGAAGCGCCGCATCTGCTGCTCCGGCGGCTCGCCCCGGTGGGCGGGCTGGCGTCCGAAGATCCGCCAGGCCGGGAGATCGCCCTCGACCCGGACGATCTCCTCGATCCGCGCCACACCCAGGGCCCGGATGAGTTCGTCCTCCAGGTCCGCCGAGCACACGAAGAACCCCTCGCGCGGCGCGCGGGCCCGATCCAGACCGCGGTCGTAGAAGCCCTGCTCGCCCACGTCGCAGAGGCCGACGAGCCGCAGACCCAGCCCGGGCGGCCCGAGCAGGCCGGCGTAGCGGCCGACGCACATGGCTCCGCCCATGGGGACGGCGCACACGCCCTCGGCGGGCAGGTCCCTACCGCAGCGCGCCGCCAGCGCCTCGACGGCCTCCAGGTCGCTCGGCCCTTCCAGCAGCACCGCGGTCCGCACGCCGAGCCGCGCCGCCAGTTCCCTCGCCGCCGACTCCCGCGCCGGTTCCTCGGGGCCGCCCGCCGCCCAGCCGACGACCGCGTCCCGGAACGCTCTCATGTCCACCACAGGGCGATTCTGCTCCTGCGCACGCGATCGGGCACGGATTTTTCCGCGCACCACGGCCGCCGCACGCTCCCGGCCGTGCTCCACCCGCCCGGCGAGCCCGGCCGCTTCGGGATCACGTACGACCTCGGGAACGACCGGCACGGCCTGGGCCCGCCGCAACGGCCGGCCCGAGGCGCCGCCGCAGCAGGACGGCGGCCAGCGCGACGAGGGCGAACGCCGCTCCGGCCCACGGCAGCCGGTGCGCGCCCAGCGAGGACACCACGAGCCCGCCCGCCGCGCTGCCGAGGGTGATCCCGAGGTTGGAGAAGGAGATGAAGAGGCTGTTGCCGAACTCGGGCGCGTCCTGGGCGTCCCGGGCCAGCCAGCTCTGGCTGACGACGAGTCCGCCCGAGTGCACCGCCCCCCAGAGCAGCACGCCGACGGCCATCGGCACGGTCCACGGTCCGACCACGTAGACCACGGCGTAGACGAGTACGTAGAACACCGGGAAGGCGGTCACCGTGCGGACCGGGTCCCGTTCCAGCATCCGGCCGAAGAGGAGGTTCCCGGCGACCATCACGATCCCGAACGCCATCAGTGCGGTGCCGACCTGGGAGCCGCTCAGCCGGGTGACCTGCTCCAGGTATTCGGCGAAGTACCCGTAGACCGAGAACATCGCCGCGAACACGGCCACGACGGCCAGCACCGCCAGCCAGAGCCGGGGGCGCCGCAGGATCAGCAACTGGTCTCCGTAGGAGAGCCGCTCCTCCGACCGCATGGACGGGAAGAGGGCCAGCACGCCGAGGAGGGCGAGGAGGTTGACACCCGCACCGAACCAGAACGCGGCGGCGAGGGACAGGTGTTCGGCGAGGTAGGAGGTGAGCGGCACCCCGAAGGCGAACCCGACCGTGACGCCGGCGAAGACGGTCGTCGCGGCCCGGGTGGCCCGCTGCGCCGGGACGAGCCGGGCCGCGGCGGTGAGCGCGACCGAGAAGAACACCGGGTGGAACACCGCCGGGATCACCCGGAAGACGAACATCACCTCGAACCGGTCGGTCAGCGCGTAGACGGCGTTGGAGACGGCGAACACGGCGAGCGCGGTCGCGAGGACCGTCTTGCGGGGGACGGCGGAGGCCAGGAGGGTCGTGAACGGCCCGGTGGCGGCGACCACGAGCGCGAAGACGCCGACCAGCCATCCGGCCGTGGACGGCGCGACGCCCAACTCCTCGGATATGCGGGGCAGGACGCCGACGACGCCCATCTCCGTGGTGATGATCCCGAACACCCCCAGGGCGAGGGTCAGGACGACGAGACCGGTCTTTCGCATGGCAGCCTTTCGCGCCCGGCCCCCGGAGGACGGCTCACCGCCCGCCCGCAGCCCCGTGAGACCGAGCTACAAATCTAGATAATTAGATGGATGAAGTCGAAAAAAAGGGCCCCGGGGCGGCCCGGCGCCGCGAGGCGCCGGGCCGGCCGACAAGGCCCCGCGGCCCGCCCGAGAAGCCTCAGAGCTCGTCGCGGACGTAGGCGGCGAACGCCGCGATCGTTTCCTCGTTGCGCCGGTAGAAGGTCCACTTGCCGACGCGTTCCGACACGAGCAGCCCGGCGTCCCGCAGGATCTGCAGGTAGCCGGAGACGACCGACTGCGCCAGTCCCGACTGCTCCCGGATGTCCGTCACGCACACGCCGATGTGGAACCCCACACCGCGCTCACGGTAGTAGTCCTCGTCGAAGTAGCGCTCGGGCGTCTTCAGCCAGCGCAGGAAGTCCGCGCGCGCCGGGTTCGCGAGCGCCTTGTGAACGGCCAGCGGATCCACCGCCCCACACTCCCTCCGCACGACGACTACGACGACCCCGTAAGACATATCTAATATTCTCGATACGAAGAAACATGTCAAGCTCGGCCGGCGGGCCTCCGGGGGCGCGCGGCGCCTCCGGAGGACCGGCGCACCCCGTTCACCAGCGGCTGCCCCGCCAGGTGTAGGCGGCGGCGCCCACGACCGTCAGCGCGACGGCGACCGTCGTGGAGATGACGGTGCGGGGGTCCTGCACCATCCAGGTCAGCGCCTGCCCGCCGGGAGAGTTCCGGGACCCCACCGTCAGCATGACCAGGGCCCAGCCGACCGGCGGGGCCCAGGCCGCGTGCGCCCCCAGCAGCACCGCGGCGAGAGCGGTCACCGCGCTCAGGGCCAGACCGGCCAGCACGAGGTTGCCGAGCGGCACGGCGTGCGTCCGCTCTCCGGCGATCGGACGGACCGCGATCAGCAGGCCGAGGAGGACCGCACCCAGCAGCGCCAGGTGGAGGAAGCGGATCAGCCGCCAGGGGACGGGCGTCCCGCGCTCCAGTTCCTCGTCCGGGCCGGAGAGCGTCCGGGAGATCGCCGCGACGCCCAGCACCAGGGCGGTCAGACCGATCGTCCGGGACATGCCCGGATCGTCGAGCCGGAATCCGGCCCAGGAGACGCCGGCTGCGGCGAGGAAGACCAGGACGGTCGCCGGGATCGCCCGGCTGCGCAGGTGCAGCACGAGGCCACGCAGACCCGGGGTCACCGGCCCGCCTCCCGACCCATGACGACGGCCAGCGGGTCCCCGCAGGTCAGCCCGGCCCTGCGGCCGTCCCCGATCCGCCGGCGGCGCTCCTCGATCGGCAGCGCGCGCAGCGTGTCGTAGGCCTGGCGGGCGGCGGGGCTCAGCTTGTCGGTGGGGGTGTCCAGGAGCGCCGCGGTGATCGCACCGGAGGCGTCGAACGCACGGCGCTGCTCCTCCTGGCCGTCGAAGCAGCCCGGGTCGACGGTGGCCTCCTGGGCCACGATCGAGAGGACCGCGTCAGGTTCCCACCGGATGCCGCCCTCCCTGGTCCGGTACGGAAGCGCGACCCTGACCGTGTCGAGATCGGCACCGGCCGTCGGCCTGCCGTCGTCGAACATCCAGCTCACCTGGTCCTCCTGCACCCGCTTCGGGCCGCCGGGCACCTCGGCGAAGGCTTCGAGCACCTTCCGCGCGGGCGCGATGAGGTCCTGCAGGGCCCTGCTGTGCACCTGGGTGACACAGATCCGGTCGTCGCCCGGTGCGCAGACCAGGGCGGTGGCCGCCGGGGCGGGGACGATCGCGCCCGACGGCGCCAGTACCGCTCCGAGGGCCACCCCGGCCACGGCCGGCGCCAGGGCGAGGGCCCGGGCGCGCGAGGTGACCGCGACGGCCAGCAGCACGCCGGTGGCCCCGAGGCCGGCGAACCAGATGCCCTGGGCCAGCGAGAAGGCGGGCAGCACCCGGTGGAAGTCGTCCGTGACCGGCAGCATCGGCAGCACCGTGTCCACCAGGCGGTTGGCCGGGCGGCCGTCCCGCACCTGGGCGAACGTCAGGGCCAGGAACAGCAGCACCGCGCCCAGCGGCGCCGCGACCGGCGCGGGTGCCACCCGACCGACACCCAGCCCGACCAGGGTGACGGCGACGGCGGCGAGCAGTCCCACCGCGAGACCGAGCGGCCACTCGCCGCCGTCGAAGGTCGCGTTCCCGGCGACCACGACCGCCGCCCACCCCACCACCGCCGCCACGGCGAGCGCCGCCGTACCGGCGAACACCAGGAAGGCGGGCAGCAGACGGACCCGGTGCGGCCGCGGCGTGGCGGCGAACAGCTCGGAGACCTCGGCGCGCCGCTCCCGCCCGCCGTGCCAGATCGCGGCGGCCAGCACCACCGGCAGCACGATCCAGGCCGTCCCCCGCATCGAGTGGACCAGGGGCGTCCAACTGGCCGCCCACTGCTGGACGTCCATCCAGAGGAAGACACGGGTCAGGGCGGCCACCACCAGGAACAGCAGCAGGGCGATCGAGCGCTTCGCCTCCAGGCGCAGCATGCGGAACATCACGGACTCCGATTCGTCGGGGATCAGGGCGGGCAGGGGTGTCGGACGGTGGTCGTGCCGCGTCGCCTATCCCCCGGCCCCGACCTTCCCCTCCCGGTGCCGGCGCAGGAGGGCGGAGTAGCCTCGCTCGATCTCGCTGTCGCCCGGGTCCGCGTCGGTGCCCGCGGCGCGGAGCCGGTCGACGTCGCCCGCGAAGACCGTGCCGCCCTCGTACATCAGCACGACACCGGCGCAGGCGGCGCCGATGTCCTCGACGAGGTGCGTGGAGACCAGGACGCAGGACTGTGCGCCGATGTCGCGCAGCAGGGCACGGAACTCCATGCGCTGGGCCGGGTCCAGGCCGACGGTCGGCTCGTCGAGCAGCAGGATGTC
The DNA here is from genome assembly GCF_040611255.1 of Kitasatospora sp. NPDC002965. Taxonomy (NCBI): domain Bacteria; kingdom Bacillati; phylum Actinomycetota; class Actinomycetes; order Kitasatosporales; family Streptomycetaceae; genus Kitasatospora; species Kitasatospora sp. NPDC002965. The sequence continues at coordinate 5,029 of NZ_JBEXNT010000059.1, forward strand.
GGGGTCGTTGACGATCGCCTGGGCGATGCCGGCCCGGCGCAGCATGCCGCCGGAGAGCGACCCCATGCGGTCGTCGGCCCGGCCGGTCAGGTCCACGCGGTCGATGGCGTGCTGCACCGCGTCGGCGGTCCGCCGGCCCGGCACCTCCTTGAGCCAGGCCATGTACTCGACGAACTCCCTGACGGTGAAACGCCGGTAGTGTCCGAACGCCTGCGGCAGGTAGCCCAACCGGCGGCGGAGTTCACGCAGTTCGCCCCGGGTGCGACGCGCGCTGCCCAGGAGCTCCAGCTCGCCGCCGTGCGGGGTCAGGACGGTGGCGAGCGTACGGATCAGGGTGGTCTTGCCCGCCCCGTTGGGGCCGAGCAGGCCGTGCACGCCGACGCCCAGCTTCAGGTCGACCCCGTCGACGGCGGAGCGGCGGCCCCGCCGGACGGTCAGCGCGTGGGCCTGGATGTGATGGGCGTAGCCGGTGGGCGCGATCTCGCTCGCGATGCCGGTTCCGGGCATGGTCGTGTCTCCTCGCGGTGCGGGTGAAGGGGGTACGGGTGAAGGGCGCCGCGCGCCACGTGCAGGGGCGCCGTGCGGAACGGTCGCTGCGCGGAACGGGCTCCGCACGTAACGGCGTTGCGGTGTTCAGCGCTGGCGCGCGCGGGCCTCGCGGGGGTGCAGGTAGGCCCTGTGGCAGAGGACCACGGCGACACCCAGGACAGCGGTCGCGGCCGCCCATCCCGGGGCCGCGGACTCCTGCAGGTAGAACGGGACGGTCTTGCCGTCGACGGCGGGGACGACCACGAACAGGGCCCATCCGGCGCCCAGCCCGGTGGTGGCGCGCTGGATTCCCACCAGGCTGCCCAGCGCCAGGCCCGCACACGTCAACGCGAGGGCCGGCAACAGGACCAGCGCGGACGCGGCGCCGGTGATCCCGCCGGCGACCGCCAGAGCCGGGATGACGAGGGTCAGCACGGCCAGGGTCCGCCGCAGGACCAGACCGAGCCCCGACCGGGGCGTCGTGGCGATCAGCTCGTGGACCGGATCGGAGTGCGGGCCCCAGCTCAGCGCCACGCCCAGCAGCGGCATCACCGGCGCGAGCAGGAGCAGGGTCGGCGAGTCCCGCAGGACGGCCGACGACAGCACCAGGGCGCCGAGGACGACGAGGACGACCGCCGCCACCCACGGCCCGAGCGCCGGCGCCGCCCACCGGGCCAGTTCGCTCCGCACCCGTCGCCACCGGCGCCGGCGCACCGGCGTCAGGGTCGCCGTCAGGCGCTCGCGCACCTGCTCCATCAGCAGGGTGTCGGCCGGGCGGTGGGCGAGGGACACCTCCCTCAACACGGCCTGGCAGACGGCGCACCGCTCCAGGTGGGCCTCCAGCGTCCACAGCGCACCCGCACTGGGCCCGGTCGGGGCGCCGGGGTCCAGTACGTAGCTCACCAGCAGCTCGCGGGGGACGTGCGCAGTCATGACAGGGCCTTTCGCATGTCGAGGCGGGCACGGCGGGCACGGGTCTTGACGGTGCCCTCGGGGATCCGCAGCAGCTCGGACGTCTCGCGGACCGTCAGCCCGTCGAGCACCATCGCGGTCAGGACCTGGTGCAGCTCGGGAGCCAGCCGGTCCAGCGCCGCACCCAGGTCGCCCCCGATCTCGGCGTCCAGCACCTCGTGCTCGGCCGAGGGCGCCGGGCCCGGGGCGGCGGTCGCCGGCGGGAGGGTGCTGTGCCGGCCGCGTACGCGGAAGGCGTCCACCAGCCGGCGGGCGGCGATCGTCCACAGCCAGCCGCCGGCCTCCTCGCCGCGCATGCTGTCGGCGAAGGACCCGGCCGCCCGCCACACCGCCATGTACGTCTCCTGCAGGACCTCGGCGACGATCTCGTCGTCCGCGCAGCGCCGGCGCAGCCGCGCCGTCAACCACGGGGCGCTGCGCCGGTACAGCTCGTCGAAGGCCGCCGTGTCCCCGCAGGAGATCCGTCGGACCAGCTGGGCCTCGGTCATCGAGGCCGGTGAACGTTTCACGTCCTGGTCTGACGGAGCACGGCGGCTCCCGGTTTTCCTCGGCGGCGTGATCCACGTCACAGCACCGGATCGCGGCGGTCCGGGCGGCGGGGAGGCGGGCTCCCGACCGGTGTCGGCCACCGCAGTCACCCGCTGCGGCCCCCGGCGTCCTGCCCCTGCCCCTGCCGGGACGTCCTCAGGTGCACCAGAAGAGGAACGGCGTGCAGGTGCGGGTCGGCTGCGGGGCGGGTGTGGCCGTCGGCGGCGTCGAGGGCGAGGACGGCGGGCTCGTGACGGGAGGCTGGGTGGTCACCGGGGTCACGGGGGTCGCCGGAGCCGTCGGGGGCGTGCCCGGCACCGACGGGCCCGGCGCCGCCGGACTCGGGCCGACCGGGTCGGGCCCGCGGGTGGTCGCCGACACCGCCGGAGCGCCGCCCCGGGGCGGCGAGGACGGGGCCGCGGTCGGGGCGGAGGCGGACGCGGAGAGGGGGGCGGTGGGTGATGCGGCGGCGGAGGGCGGGCGGCTGCCGGAGCGCTGCGGGGTGGGCGGCCCCTGCGCCCCGGTCGCGGACGGCGGCGCGCCGGACACCGTCGGCTGCGGGGTCGGGACGTGCTGCGGCACGGTGGCCACCGGCTGTTCGGCCGCCGGTGCGGGCGGCACCCCCTCCGAGCCGTTCGCCGCCAGCGTCACGGCTCCCAGCCCCACGACGGCCAGGCCGACCACGGACACCACGATCCGCCCCGGCCTTCGCCGTATCCGCCGCGGGTTCGCGCGACCTCCGGTCCGGCCGACGGTCCGACCGTCGCCGCGCCCGGCCGGCAGCGGCACCGGCCCCGGCACGCCGGGCTGCGGGCGCGTCACCGCCGCGGCGTCCGCCGGTCGGTACGCCACCGGCTCCGGACCGGTCGCCGGCGCCCCGCAGCCGGGGCAGGCCAGAGCGCCGTTCAGGTGGCGTCGGCAGGGTGCGCAGTAGTCCATGTGATCTTCCCGTGTTGCCGGGCGGCCGGCTCGCGCCGGTCCTCGTCCGTCGCCGCCGGCCCCGCGCACTTCGTCGTGCGCATGCGGAGCCTAGGCAGCCCGGCTGTGGGGGTTCCACACCGTGCTGTGAGTTTTCTGGAGAGATGCCGTGTGCCGGCCGCCCCCCCGGGCCCTGCGGCGGACACGCCGTCACCCGGGCACCGGGGACCTGACCGTGCCCCGGATCCTGCTTGCCGTACCGGCGCGTCGCGTGGTCGGATGGCCGGGCATCGCGTGCCGGTGACGGACTGCGTCAGGCATGGAGGTGCGGAACCGAAGGGGACCGCCGACCTTGGCCTCCCAGGATCGCGACCGTGCAGCCGCGCTGAGCCTGCAGCTCGCACGAGCACATGAGGAACTGCGCCGCCTGATCACCGGGATCAGGACGGATCTCGGGCACCGCCGCCTGAGCGACGACACACTCGTCACCCACTGCCTGGCCTTCTGCGCCGCCCTGGAGTCGCACCACCGCGGCGAGGACGACGGGATGTTCTCCCACCTGCTGCGGGAACGCCCCGATCTCGCGCCGACGGTCGCGAAGCTCGTCGAGGACCACGGGATGATCTCCTCGATCCTGTCCCGCGTCGGTGAACTCGCGCACCGGGCCACCGAATCGCGGGGCCCGGCCCTCGACGCGATCGGGCGCGAGCTCGACGGACTGGCGGCCGTCATGGAGTCCCATTTCGGCTACGAGGAACGGGCGATCAGCGAGGCGCTCGACAGGTCCGGACCGGCTGCCGACTGGCCCGACAGGGTCTTCCGGTTCGGTACGGCGTGAGCCGGCGGGGCGGCGCACCGCCGCCCCACCGCCCCCGTTCCCCGCCCTCCGCACGCCCGGCGCCCGGCGGGGCGACTACCTGCGGCCGACGCGGGCACACGCTCTCCCGGGCGGGCGCAGGGCGCGCCCCGGACGAAGGGGGAGTCGCCGTGTCCACTGCCACGCAGACCCGGCAGCACCGTGGGGATTCCGCGGACCGACTGCTACGCCTGGCCGGCCGGGGAGGGTTCACCGCCCGCGGCCTCGTCTACGTCGTGGTCGGCTACCTCGCCCTGCGGATCGCCCTGCTGGGCGGCGGCTCGGAGGAGGCCGACCGCCAGGGCGCGCTCCGGCAGATCGCGGACCAGCCCTTCGGCCGCGCGCTGCTGTGGCTGCTGGCCGTGGGCTTCGCATGCATGACGATCTGGCGCGCCTCGGCCGCCGCCTTCGGTGAGCGGGGCCGCAAGAAGACCACCAGCAGGCTGCTCAACGCCGGGCGCGCGGCGTTCTACGCGTCGGTCTGCTGGGGAACCGCGGCGTTCGCCGCCGGGTCCGGGGGCGGGTCCGACAGCGACAGTGCGTCCAAGGACTGGACGGCCACCGTGCTGGGCCGGACCGGTGGCCGGTTCCTGGTCTCGGCCGCCGGTCTGGTCCTGATCGGGGTCGGAGTCGGGATCGCCGTCCGGGCGGCCCTGCGGAAGTTCCTGCGCAAGATGGACACGGCCGCCATGGGGCGGCGGACCCGCGCCGCGGTCACGGCCGGCGGGATCGCCGGCAACGTCGCCCGCGGCGTGGTGTTCGTCGGCGTCGGCGTCCACACCCTGATCGCGGCCGTCCGCTTCGACCCGGCGCAGGCCAAGGGCGTCGACGACACCCTGCGCTCCTTCGCGGCCACGCCGGTCGGCCCGTGGCTGCTGGCGGTCCTGGCCCTGGGGTTGCTGCTGTTCGGCGTCTTCTCCCTCGCCTCCGTCCGCTGGCGACGCTTCTGACGCCTGCTGCCGAGCGTCACGGGCAGGCCGAACACCCACCGCCCGCGGGCGTCCGCCGCGTCGCCCGGAGCCGGCACGGGTGCGGGTACGGGTGCGGGTGCGGGTGCGGGCCCTCAGTGGCTGGTGAGTTCACCGCTGAGGGTCCGGTGGAGCCGCGCGCTGGACTGGTTGAGGCCGACGATCTCGACCGTCTTCCCGTGCTTGGCGTACTTGGCCTCGACGGCGTCGAGGGCGGCCACGGAGGAGGCGTCCCAGATGTGCGCAGCCGAGAGGTCGATGACGACCCTGGCCGGGTCGTTCACGTAGTCGAACCGGCCCGCGAGCTCGTTGCTGGAGGCGAAGAACAGCTCGCCGGTCACCGCGTACACCACCTCGCCGCCCTCGGGGTCGGTGACGGCCGTGACATCGGCGAGACGGGCGACGCGCTTCGCGAAGATGACCACGGCCGTGACCGAGCCGACGGCGACACCGACCGCGAGGTTGCCGGTCGCGACGACCACCGCGACCGTGATCACCATGACGGTGATCTCCCCGGCGGGCATCCGCTTCAGCGTCCTCGGGGCCACGGAGTGCCAGTCGAAGGTCGCGAAGCAGACCATCACCATGACGGCGACCAGGGCGGCCATCGGGATGTCCGACACCACGGGGCCGAACACGATGCACAGCACCATCAGGAACACGCCCGCCAGGAAGGTCGACAGGCGGGTCCGGGCGCCGGACACCTTCACGTTGATCATGGTCTGGCCGATCATCGCGCAACCACCCATGCCGCCGAAGAACCCGGTGACGATGTTCGCGACGCCCTGGCCGATCGACTCGCGCGTCTTGGAGGAGCGGGTGTCGGTGATCTCGTCGACGAGCTTGGCGGTCATCAGCGACTCCATCAGCCCGACCAGCGCCATCGCGACGGCGTAGGGGGCGACGGTGGTCAGCGTGTCCAGGGTGAACGGCACGTCCGGCAGGCCGGGGACGGGGAGGGAGGACGGCAGGTCGCCCTTGTCCCCCACGGTCGGTACCGCGATGCCGGCCGCCACCGTGATCGCGGTGAGGACGACGATGGCCACCAGCGGCGCCGGGACCGCCTTGGTGACCTTCGGGAGGAACACCATCAGCCCGAGGCCGCCGACGAGCAACGGGTAGACCGCCCACGGCACGTCGTGCATCTCGGGGACCTGGGTGAGGAAGATCAGGACGGCCAGGGCGTTGACGAAGCCGACCATGACCGAGCGCGGGACGAAGCGCATCAGCTTCGCCACCCCCAGCGCGCCCAGCGCGATCTGGACGACGCCGCCGAGGATGACCGCGGCGACCAGATGGCCGAGGCCGTGCTCGCGGTTCAGCGGGGCTATCACCAGGGCGACGGCGCCGGTGGCGGCGGAGATCATCGCCGCCCGGCCGCCGACCACCGAGATCACCACCGCCATGGTGAAGGAGGCGAACAGGCCGATCTTCGGGTCGACACCGGCGATGATCGAGAACGAGATGGCCTCGGGGATCAGCGCGAGCGCGACCACCAGACCGGCCATCGCCTCGGTGCGGAGGACCTTCGCCGACAGCCGGGTCGGGAAGGGGACGCGTGAACGCGGGGCGGCGGGCGGGGAAGTCTGCAAGACGGAGTGGACCTGTCGTACTCGGGCGCGACCGGCGGTGCACGCAAGAAGGGGATCGCGGGAGCCCGGGCGACCGTCGTCCGTCCGGCGCGGGGACCGCCGTGGCGGACCCCGCGCCTTAGGCCGTTCCGCCTACGCGGCCAGGGCGATGCGCCTCGGCGACCGCCGACGGGCACCCGTGGTGCTCTGCGGGCTGCGCCCGGTCTCGCCGGAGCGGCCACGGCGCTCGCCGCCGCCCGCGTAGGCCCTGCGGCGGGGGCGCTCGACGACGGGGTCGGGGATCACCACGGGCACCCCGGTGGGCACCCGGGCCCCGGTGATGCGGGCGAGCTCCTCGTCGCCGGGGTGGACCCGGGTGGAGGTGGGGGTGATGCCGGCGGTGGCCATCAGACGGGTCATCTCACGGCGCTGGTTGGGCAGCACCAGCGTGACGACGGTGCCGGACTCCCCCGCGCGGGCGGTGCGTCCGCCCCGGTGCAGGTAGTCCTTGTGGTCGGCCGGCGGGTCCAGGTTGACGACCAGGTCGAGCCCGTCGACGTGGATGCCACGGGCGGCGACGTTGGTCGCGATCAGCGCCGTCACCTGGCCGGAGCGGAACTGCTCCAGGGTCCGGGTGCGCTGCGGCTGGGACTTGCCCCCGTGCAGGGCCGCGGCCTTCACGCCGTTCGCGAGGAGGTCCTCCACCAGGCGGTCCGCACCGTGCTTGGTGTCGGTGAACATGATCACGCCGCCCTCGCGGGAGGCGATGTGCGCGATCGTGGCGTTCTTGTCGAAGTTCTGCACATGCAGCACGTGGTGCTCCATGGTGCTGACCGCGGCCGCGGACGGGTCCACCGAATGGGTGACCGGGTCGTTGAGGAAGCGGCGCACCAGCCGGTCCACGTTGCGGTCCAGGGTCGCGGAGAACAGCATCGTCTGGCAGCCCTCGGCGACCTGCTCCAGCAACTCGGTGACCTGCGGCAGGAAGCCCATGTCGGCCATCTGGTCGGCCTCGTCGAGCACCGCGACACCGACCCCGTCCAGCTGGCAGTCGCCACGCTGGATCAGGTCCTTGAGCCGACCGGGGGTGGCCACCACGACCTCCGCCCCGCGGTTCAGCGTCTGCGCCTGACGGCCGATCGACATCCCGCCCACCGCGGTCGCCATCCGCAGTCGCACCGCGTGGGCGTACGGGGTGAGCGCCTCGGTGACCTGCTGAGCGAGCTCACGGGTGGGGACCAGCACCAGCGCCAGCGGGCGGCGCGGCTCGGCCCGCTGCCCCGCGATGTTGGCCAGTACGGCGAGACCGAACGCGATGGTCTTGCCCGAACCCGTCCGACCGCGGCCGAGGACGTCGCGCCCCGCCAGCGAGTTCGGCAGCGTGGCGGCCTGGATCGGGAATGGCGAGGTGACGCCCCGGCGGGTCAGCGTCGCCAGCAGCGCGTTCGGCATGTCCAGTTCGTCGAACGACTCGACGGCCGGAAGCGCCGGGGTGACGGTGACGGGCATGGCGAATTCACCCTGCGGAGTGGAATTCTGACGACCCCTCCCGCCGGAGGGGCGCCGCCCGCCACCCGAGCGGGAGCCCGAGCCGGAGGCGAAGCCGCCACCCGAGCGGGAGCCCGACCCGGCGCGGGAGCCGGCGCCGAAGCCGCCTCCGGAGCGGGAGTTGGCGTTCTGGTAGGAGGAACGACTGGAACGGTTCATGCGGAAACCTTCCTCAGGAGCGGCGCGCTTCGAGGAAGGTCCGCAGCGCGGGGCGCCGGCGGAGACCACAAAAAACGAGCCAGAAAGTGTGACGGGCGGAGCGTGGACGGCGAAGCCGTGCGGCACGTCACCCGTGGTCGGCGCTCACCGCAGAGGGCGGGAACGCGGAACCTCGAACCGTGAGCTGTCACGGTCGGGCGCCGATCCGGACGCGGCGCAGTGCGTCTCGCGTGGGAGCGGCCGCCGGTGGCGGAACCGGGGAGCCGGGTAGCCCGGGCGGCCGGGGTCGTTCGGGGAAAAGCCGAGGGGCCCGCACCGGGCATGTACGCGGTGCGGGCCCCTCGCCGCCGGGCGGGTGCCGTGGCGGAAGAACTACAGCGGGCGAATGTTCTCGGCCTGCGGGCCCTTCTGGCCCTGCGTGACGTCGAACTCGACCTTCTGGCCCTCGAGCAGCTCACGGAAGCCGTTGGCGTTGATGTTCGAGTAGTGGGCGAAGACGTCCGGGCCGCCACCCTCCTGCTCGATGAAGCCGAAGCCCTTTTCCGCGTTGAACCACTTCACGGTGCCATTAGCCATAAAAAAAATCTCCTTCAAGGGCTGTCCGGAGCCCGCACGGTGCAGACTCCGAGTCGCCGCGATGATGACCCGCCCGGGGAAGAGCCGGGGAAACAAAAAATGCGCCTGCGCAAAACACCAGCAGGCGCACACAAAGTTCATGGGAACCACTACTGCAACTAACAACGACTCTAGCAGGCCCGAGCCCGCTTCGGTGGAACCTTTCACTCCCGGTTCCTCCGGAGACTCCCCCCGGGCCGCCGATCCGACCCGCCGGAGGCAGCGGCACACCGCGTGACCAGGGACGTTGCCGTCCCCGACGGACTCCTCCCCCCGCCGGAAACTTCCTCACCGGTGCGACACCGCCGGGAGCGGACGGGGCACGGGCGCACCCCCGCGCCACCGGCCCCGCGCCGGCCGCCGCCGACCGCTCCCGCCCCCCGCCGGCACGGCGGCGGCCTCGAACGGTGGGAACGGCGTTCGGGCTTGACCGAATCGAAGTCAACCCGAGGGTCCACTCCCGCAATTTCCGGCGCATACTGAGGGGAATGACGAAACCACCAGCAGTCCGCCGGCCCCTGCCCACCAGCCCCTTCAAAGCTCCTGCCGAGGCACCTCGCAAGCGGTTCGCCGTGGGCGACCGTGTCACCCACGACCGCTACGGCCTCGGCCGTGCCATCGAGGTCGAAGGCGACGGGGACATCGCCGTACTCGTCGACTTCGGTTCACGGCAGGAACGCATCACCCAGCCGTACACCTCGATGTTCAAGCTCTGACCACGAGGCCCCGGGGCGGCCCGGGGCCTCCTCACACCCTGGCGCGAAGCCGCGCCACCGTCCCCGCCGTCGCACCCGCACGTCCGACCGCGCAGTGACGCGGCCCGTGGGGCGCCGGCGGTTTCACGGTGCCATGGTCAGCCCGGCCGAGGCGGCGCCCCGGCTCAGCACGACCGACCGGATGTGGTCGAGCGCCCGGGCGTAGTCGGCCCGACCGGGGTCACTACGGGCGGCCTCCCGCAGGTCGAGAACGCGGTAGGGCGGGCCGAGGTCCGTCACCTGGGGGACGAACTCGGCCTTGGCGACCGTCCATCGCCGCTCCTGTGCGCCCGGCGGGGCGAAGGTGAAGCGGGCGATCGAGCTCCAGTTGCCGCGCGGATCCTCGGCGCCGTCGTAGGTGAACATGTGCCCGGCGAGCTGGTCGCCGAGGCCGTACACCGTCCAGGTGTCGTTGATCTTCTCGTATGCCTGCGGGATGTGGGCGTGTGTACCGAGGACCAGGTCGATGTCGGACCGGCCCTCGCCCTGCCCGGCGGACAGGTCGCGGGCCAGGGTGAGCTGCTGGTCGTTCGGCGCGTCCTGCCACTCGGTGCCCCAGTGGACGCTGACCACCACGACGTCCGCACCGCCCGCCCGGGCCGCGCGCGCGTCGGCGAGGATCCGCTCCCGGTCGATCAGGTTGACCGCCCAGGGTCGGCCCGCCGGCAGCGGGATCCCGTTGGTGCCGTAGGTGTAGGCGAGTTGCGCCACGGTGGTGTCGCCCGCCCGGAGCAGCGCGGGCTTCCCCGCCTCGGCCTCGTCGCGGGCCGAGCCGGTGTGCGCCAGGCCCACGGCGTCCATCGCGTCGAGGGTGCGCCGGATACCGGCCGCCCCGTCGTCGAGGGTGTGGTTGGAGGCGGTGTCGCAGGAGGTGTAACCGGCGTCCTTGAGTGCCCGGGCGACCTGCGGCGGCGACTTGAAGGCCGGGTAGCCGGTGAACGGCCCGCCGTCGGCACCGTAGACGGTCTCCATGTGGCAGATGGCGAGGTCCGCGCCGCTGATCAGCGGCTTGACGCCGGCGAACATCCTGCTGAAGTCGTAGCCGTCGCCACCGGCGTCCTCCTCGGCCTGCCGGATGATCTCGGTGTGCGGCAGCACGTCACCGGTGGCGACCAGCGTGAACGGCCGTGCTCCGGCGGGCGACCCGGTCGCCGTGGGGCTCGGGGCCTCCACCGGCGGCGGAGCGGCCGGGGAGCCGCAGCCGGCGAGGGCGAGGAGCAGCGCGACGGCCGCCGTGGGGGCCGGTCGGCGGGGCAGACGCATGATCGACTCGTCTCGTGGTCGGAAGGAGCGGAAGGAACGGCCGGACCGGAGCCGGACCGGAGCCGGACCGGAGCCGGACCTCCGACTATGCGACGGCCCGGCCGCTCCCCCACCTCCCCCACGCCCTGCTGTCCTCCGGGCGGATCCACCGACGCGGGCACCGCGGTCGGCCGGTCCGGGGCGCCGCCGAGCCGGGCTCCCCTCGTGCGCCGGGCCTTCGGCACCGGCACCGAGTGCCTCGGAAGGCGGCGGGGACGGTCCCCCTCCTAGCATGGGAGGTGGTGTGATGGACCGGAGAGAGGTGCCCGGTGAACGAGCAGAGCATGATCGAGACGGTCCGATCGGTCTACGCGGCCTTCGGCAGCGGCGACGTACCGGGGATCCTGGCCAAGCTCGGCGAGGACGTCGACTGGGCCTCGGAGACGACGTCCACCGCCGCACCGTGGTACGGCGTGCGCCACGGGAAGGCCGAGGTCGCCGAGTTCTTCGAGCAGTTCGGTTCGGCGATGGCAGTGGAGGAGTTCACCCCGCTGGTCTTCGCCGCGAACGACACCGAGGTGCTGACCGTGGTGCGGATGCGGGCTGCCCGCCGGGCCGGCGGGCAGCGGCTGGAGATGAACCTCCACCACCGGTTCGGGTTCCGTGACGGGATGATCGTCCACTACCGCGGCACCGAGGACACCGCGCAGACCGTGGCGGCCTTCGGCTCCTGACCGCTCCGCGCCCCGGGACTCGTCCACGGCCCGTCGCGACCGCCGGATCCCCCGACCGGCCGGCTGCCGGCCCGACCGGCCGGGCCCCTCGCCCGGGTCCGCTCGGACGTCCGACACGGCGGAGGACCCCGGCGCACGGAGGATGCCGGCGCACGGAGGACGCCGCGCGAGGGATCAGCCGTGCCGCCAGCGCTCGGCCGCCCGGATCAGGTCCTGGCCGACGTGGTCGAGGAACGCCCCCATGCCGTCGAGGCGGCGACCGACCGGCGACTTCACCCCGAGGATTCCCGCACCCTCGCGCGCGACCTGCGCGAGGACGGTGTCCACCCGGGCGCCGGCGATCATCGCACGGACCCAGACGTCCTCGTCGATCACGTACGTGTCGCGCCGTTCCCGCGGGTCGCGCCGACGGCGGATCAGTTCCTGTCCCTCCAGGTAGCCGACCGCCTTGGAGACGGTGGCCGGGCTGACCTTCAGACGTTCGGCGAGTTCCGCCGCCGTGAGGCTTCCGTGGTCGCTGGTGCACAGGCAGGCGAGGACACCGGCCGGCATCCGCGGGAGGCCCCCGTTGACCAGGAACCCGATGAACTGTTCCTGGAACGCCCGCAGTTCCTGCGGGAGCGCGGGGTCGGGCGGCTCGGGTGCCCCGGCCGACCCGGCCGACCCGGGAGCCGCCGGGAGGGCCGCTCCGCGGCGGGCCCGGCGCCGGGTGGCCAGCTGGGCGCCGTCGGCGCGGTAGCCGCTCGGGCCGCCGTTGCGCGTGACCTCACGGGTGACGGTCGAGGTCGGCCGCTCCAGCCCCTTGGCGATCTCGCTGTACGAGAGTCCGCCGGCCAGCCCTGCGGCGATCTGTCGGCGGTCCTGGTGGGTGAGCCTGCCTCGGGGCATGGTCGGTCGCTCCTGATGTGGTCGCGTACGTGGTTCCGGGGGCGGGATCAAGGTGCGTTCACCGCCATGCCATTGCAATGAGCCACCGCTTCCGGTTGCATTCATCGACATTTCCATTGCAACAATTGCGCGAGATATGGCGGATTAAGCACCGAAATTCCCCCTCATGTCAATTGACCCCACAGTGAACGCAACATAGCTTTTCCTTCCCGGGCAACGAACCGACCCGGCCGGGGGCGACGCCGCCCCGCACCACCACGCCGCACCGTGCCCGCCGTTCGCGGCCACCTCGATCCGGCGGCGCCGGGAGCCGCGTGGCACCCGGAGCGACAGAAACGGCTGAAGATCATGGGAAAGCTCATCCACCGCGCGCCCCGGCCAATCGCCGGCCGGGCCCGGAGCGCGCGTTCCGCGGCGGCACCGGACCCGCCGCCCGCACCGCCGGGAGCCGCGCGGGCGGGGGTCCGGCCGGCAGCCCGGCGGGCGCCGGTGACGGGTCAGGCGAGCGAGTCGATCCAGCGCTCCAGCCGGCGCCCCTCGACGGCCATCAGTTCGGGGTCCCGGAGGGTGTTGGTGAGCAGCGAGATCCCCTGGTACGCGGCCACCAGCGCGACCGCGAGTTCACGGGAGTCGTCGCGGCCCATCGCCTCGAACTGGACCTCCACCCAGTCGATGAGCTGCCGCATGACCTCCGCGACGGACTCGTCGAGGCCGTCGGCCCGCTTGTCGAGCTCCGAGGCGAGGCTTCCGGTGGGGCAGCCGTAGAGCGCGGTGAGCTCGCGCTGGTCGACCCAGCCGCTCAGGAGCGCCTTCAGCCTCTCCCTGGGCCCGGGAAGGGCGTCGAGCGTGTCGATCACGGCCCGGAGGCCCTGGGCGTGCGCGGAGATGGCCGCCTCGACCAGCTCGTTCTTGGTCTTGAAGTAGTAGTAGACGTTCCCGACGGGGACGTCCGCCGCCCGGGCGATGTCGGCCAGCGTGGTCTGTTCGACGCCCTTCTCGTGCAGCACCTGCGCCGCGGCGGCCGCCAGCCGCTCCCGCTTGCCCGACGATCGCCGGGTATTCCTTGAGTCAGTCACCTGACTGACTGTAGACGCCTGACGCGGCGTCGGCTACTGTCTCACCTGAGTCAGCCAACTAACTTACCCGGCTGGCCCGCCCGATTGCCTTGCCTATGGGGGTTCTTGTGATTGTTGTGACGGGTGCGACCGGTAACGTCGGCCAGGAGCTCGTGCGGCTCCTCGTCGGAGCCGGCGAGCAGGTGACGGCCGTGTCCCGGAACCCGGGTCGGCTGCCTGACGGGGTCGAGCACGTCGAGGCCGACCTCGCCGACCCGAAGAGTCTGGGCGCCGCCCTCGACGGAGCCGGGGCCCTGTTCCTGCTCGTCGCCGGCGACGACCCGCAGGGTGTCCTCGGTCTCGCCGCGGCGAGCGGGGTGCGGCGCGTCGTCCTGCTCTCCTCGCAGGGCGCCGGGACACGGCCGGAGGTCTACGGCCACCCCGCCGCGTTCGAGGACGCCGTGCGCCGCTCGGGTCTCGACTGGACGATCCTGCGCTCCGGCGGCCTGAACTCGAACGCCTTCGCCTGGGCCGAGTCGATCCGTGCGCAGCGGACGGCCGCCGCGCCCTTCGGCGACGTCGGGCTGCCCACCGTCGACCCGGCGGACGTCGCCGCGGTCGCGGCCGCGGTCCTGCGCGAGGACGGCCACGCGGGCCGGACGTACGAGCTCACCGGACCGGCCGTGGTCACCCCGCGCGAACGGGCCGCGGCGATCGGCGCGGCGCTGGACGCTCCGGTGCGGTTCGTCGAGCAGACCCGCGCCGAGGCCCGCGCGCAGATGCTGGCGTTCATGCCCGAGCCGGTGGTGGAGGGCACCCTCGCCATCCTCGGCGAGCCGCTGCCCGCCGAGCAGGCGATCAGCCCCGACGTCGAGCGCGTCCTCGGCCGGGCGCCGCGGACCTTCGCGCAGTGGGCCGGCCGCACCGCCCCCGCCTTCCGCTGAACCACCCTTCCGGCTCGCGCACTTGAGAGGAACGTAGCGCCTTGCCCGTTCGACCCGTACTCGACTCCACCATGTTCCACCGGGAGGTCGGCGCCGGTGCGCCGATGGTCTTCCTGCACGGCAACCCCACCTCGTCCCACCTCTGGCGGGACGTCCTCCCCGCCGTCGGCACGCCGGGCCGGCTCCTCGCCCCGGACCTGATCGGCATGGGCGAGTCGGGCAAGCCCGATCTCGCGTACACCTTCGCCGACCAGGCCCGCTACCTGGACGCCTGGTTCGACGGACTCGGCCTGGAGGACGTGGTGCTGGTCGGGCACGACTGGGGCGGCGCCCTGGCGTTCGACTGGGCCGCCCGGCACCCCGGGCGTGTGCGCGGCATCGCGTTCACCGAGACCATCGTCAAGCCGATGGCCTGGGAGGAGTTCCCCGAGGGCGGCCGCCGGCTGTTCCGGGCGATCAGGACGCCCCAGGTGGGCGAGGCCATGATCCTCGACGACAACGCCTTCGTCGAGCAGTTGCTGCCCGGCTCGGTCGCCACTCCCCTCTCCCCCGCCGATCTGGACGTCTACCGCCGCCCCTACCCCACCCGGGAGAGCCGCCGACCGCTGCTCCAGTGGCCGCGGTCGATGCCCCTCGACGGCGAACCCGCCGACGTCGTGTCCAGGATCCGGGCCTACGACCGCTGGTTGGCGACCAGCGCGGACGTCCCCAAACTGCTGATCGCCTTCGCGCCCGGCCCCGGCGCCATGATGGGCCCGGAGATCGTCGACTGGTGCGCGGCGAACATCGCCGGCCTCGACATCGAGCACAGCGACGCGGTCGCCGGACACCACACGCCGGAGGACCAGCCCCTCGCGATCGCCGCCGCGATCGCCGCCTGGGCGGACCGTCACAAGCTTCGCCACGACCCCTCGCCCGACGAGGCCCGGCGAGACCCGAAGCACCACCCACTCCCCGGAGGATTCGCATGACCGCACCACGCAAGATCGTGACCGGCCTGTTCATCTCGCTGGACGGCGTCGTGGAGGCGCCGGAGACCTGGCACTTCCCGTTCATGAACGACGAGATGGGCGCCGCGGTCGGCCAGATGCACGCCGAGGCCGACACGCTGCTCCTGGGCCGGAAGACCTACGAGACGTTCGCCGCCGTCTGGCCGCACCGGAGCGGTGAGATGGCCGACGCCATCAACGGCATCCGCAAGCTGGTCGCCTCCACCACCCTCACCGGCACCGACTGGAACAACTCGGCCGTCATCGAGGGCGACGTCGTCGCCGCGGTCAAGGAGCTCAAGCAGCAGCCGGGCGGGAACATCAACCTGACCGGCAGCATCGGTCTGACCCGCACCCTGCTGGAGGCGGGGCTCGTCGACGAGCTGCGCCTGCTCGTCCACCCGATCGTGCTGGGCACCGGGCTGCGGCTCTTCGCCGAGGGCTCCGCCCGGGTGCCGCTGCAGCTCACCCGCTCGACCGCCTTCTCCACCGGCGTGCTGGACCTGAGCTACCGGCCGGCCTGACCGGAGGGTGCCTGCCCGCCACGTGCTGCGGGCAGGCACCCCGAGCGGGTACCGCCGGACGGCCGCGCGGACCCGGAGACCACAGCCCGCGGACCGACTGGTCGTCACCGTCCGCCCCTCGGGCCCGACTTCGTACCGGCCGCCCCACCCGGGCGGTCGCCGCGCACCTGATCCGACGGCCCTCCCGACGGCCCGTCCGGTCCGCACCCGTGAAGCACGGAGAAATGGATGCTGGTCATGTTGGACCTTCCGCTGTACCTGGCCTTCGTGACCGCCGCACTGGCCCTGTGCGTCACTCCGGGCCCCGACATGGTGTTCGTGGTCGCCATGGGCGGCCGCGGCGGGCCGGCCGCGGGGGTGATGGCCGCCCTGGGAGTGGCCTTCGGGGCGACGGTGCACGCCCTGGCCGCCATGCTCGGGCTGTCGTCGCTGTTCGCCCACCTGCCGGCGCTCTACGACGTGCTGCGCTGGGCGGGCGCGGCCTATCTCGTCCTCCTCGCCGTCCAGGCGTTCCGTGACCGGTCGCCCCTCGGCGCCGACGGCGGTGACGACGGGGCCGCCGTGCCCGGCCGGCTGCGCGCCTTCTCGAAGGGCGCCGTGACGAACCTGCTCAACCCCAAGGTGATCATGTTCAACATCGCGTTCCTGCCGCAGTTCGTGAGCCCCGGCCTGGGGCACGTCACGGGTCAACTCCTGCTCCTCGGACTGACGATGGTGGCTGTCGGGCTGGCCGTCGACATCACGGTGGGCGTGCTGTCGGGCAGACTGGCGGCTCTCCTGCGTCGAAGCACCCGGGTGGCGCGGGGGCTGAACGTCCTCAGCGGTGCCGTCTTCGGCGCGCTGGCCGTCCGGCTGGTCACCGCCCCGGAGTAGCCGGCCACGCCGCCGCGTCCCGGCCTGGCGGCGCCCCCGCTGCCTCTATGGGCAGACAAGCCAGGCAAAAGCAGCATCCCCCGGCCGGACCGGCCGACCGTCGTGCAAGATGGGGCCGGTTCGATTGGTCCAGACCAAAAACAGGTCGTGGCGACAAGACCCCGACTCTGTACCGCACTTGGTCTCGTGACGCGCGCCCCTCGATCTCCGGAGGGTGCCGAGGGGAGCGATGGATGGTACTGGCGGGGGTGAGGCGCCGGATCGGCCGGCACGGACTGGTGCTGGCGGCCTTGGCCGTGAGCATCCTGGTGGCGACGGCGGTGCTGTCCGCGGTGACCGGGCTGGCCCAGTCGGCCGCCACTGCCGGAGTGCGCCAGCGGCTCGACGCCGACGCCGGGCGCTCGGTCGAGGTGACCGCACGCTGGACGGCGCCGGGCCTGCCCGCGGCCGACCGCGCGGTGCACTCGGCACTGGTCCGGACGATGGCCGGCACCCCGTTCCGCACCGAGACGGCGCAGCGCGGCATCGGCACCGTCGACCTCCCGCTACCGCCCGACGGACGCCGCTGGGCCACCGAAACCGTGCTCTCCGGCCGCCTGGCGGTGCTGCCGACTCCCGACCGCTTCGCCCGACTGCGCAGCGGCGGCACCTGGCCGGACGCGCCCGAGGCCGCCCCGGCCGCCGGCGACGGGCTGCGCGTCGCCCTCCCCGAGACCACCGCCGACCGGCTCGGCCTGGACAGCGGCAGCACCACGACCATCCGCACGCCCGGCACCGGCGAACCGCTCCGGTTCACCGTGACCGGCGTCTACCGGCCCGACCCGGACGCCGCCGCGTTCTGGACCGGCCTCGGCGGCCCCGACGCCGCGGAGCAGGCCCTCGTGCTGGTCGACGGCGCCCGGCTGGCCGCGCTGCCCGGATTCACCGGCCGCATGCTCGCCGTCTGGCTGGCCCTTCCCGACACCGGGCGGTCGAGCCTGTCCGAACTCACCGCGCTGCGCGACCGGGTGACCGTCTTCGCCCGCTCGGACACGGCCCGCTCGGTCTACCGCGGCGCCGAACCGGCCCTGACCGACACCGCGGTACGCAGTACACTGCCCGCCGCGGTCGACCGGCAGGTGGTGCCGGTCCTGACGGCCAGGGCCGAGATCGCCGTACCGCTCGGCCTGCTCGCCCTGCTCGCGTCGGTGGTCCTCGTCCTGACCGCCCGTCGCCTGGCCGACGCGGTCGCCGGCGAACACGCGCTCCAGAGCTCCCGGGGTGCCGGCGCGGCGCGGCTGCTCGCGGCGGCGGCCGGCGAGTGGGCGCTGGCCGCGGTGCCGACGGCGGTCGGCGGGGTGCTGCTGGCCGAGCCGCTGCTGGCTGCCGTGCTGCGCGCCGTCGGGGCCGACGGCCTGGCCGCAGGCGACGGCCGAACCGTCTGGTGGGCCGCCGGCTTCGTCCTCCTGGTGCAGGGCACGGCTCTGCTGCTGCCGCTCGCCCGGCAGGCGATGGACCCGGGTGCCCAGCGGGCACTGCGGGCGCGCAGCCCGCGCCGGCTGGGTCTGCAGCGGGCCGGTGCAGACCTGGCACTGCTCGCCATGGCGGCGTTCGGATACTTCCAACTCGACCACTACGAGGGCGTGGTGGTGAAGAACGCCGGCGTCGGGTTCGACTCCTCGGTCGACCTGACCCTGGTACTCGCCCCGGTGGTCATGGCGGTGACCGGGGCCGTCCTCATGCTACGGGTGCTGCCGGCGGTGGGGCGGCTGCTGGAGCGGTCGGCCCGGCGGGCCCGCGGCCTGGTCCTGCCCCTGGGCGCCTGGCGGCTGAGCCGCGACACCGGCCGCCAGTCGGTGCCGGTGCTGGTGACGCTGCTGGCGGTGGCCTGCAGCAGCCTGGCCGCCGGGGTGCTGGCCGCACTGCCGACCAGCGACCGGGACCGGGCGGCCTACACGGTCGGCGCCGATCTGCGGCTGTCCGGGGTGTCCGGCGCGATCGGACAGCGGCACGCCGCACTGGCCGCCCTCCCGGGCGTGACGAGCCTCACCCCGGTGTCCGAGCATACGGCCTTCCTGGGCACCACCGTGGTGCAGACGGTCGCCGTCGACACCACGGCCGCCTCCGCCGCCGGGCTGCCGCGCCTCCGCCCGGACCAAACCGACCGCCCGCTCCAGGAGCTGCTGGCCCCCCTGACCGCCGTGCCCACCCAGGGGCTCGTCCTGCCCGGCGAGCCGGCCGCCCTGGACGTGACCGTCCGGGCGAGCACCGACCTGCCGATCCCGGCACCCGGCCCGCTCCTGCAGCTCTGGATCCAGGACGCCGACGGGCTGACCGATCAGCTGACCGTTCCCCTGCCGACCGACGGCCTCCCCCACTCGCTGACCTTCGCCCTGGCAGACAGCGACCGGCGGGCCCGTCCGCTGACGCTCAGCCGGCTCGGAATCCACTTCCCCTCCAGCATGCTCCTGCGCTCCACCGTCGACCTGCGCCTGCCGAAGATCACGGCCGTCTCCGCCGCGGGAGAGCGGACCGACCTCTCGCTCCCGCCCGGGCAGAACTGGGCCCGCTCGGGCAAGGTCCTCGCCACCCCGGTCGCGCTCGACTGCCCCGGCACCGAACGCGGCCCCATGGACGACCACGCCTCCCAGGCCGAGGCCTGCACCTGGCAGAGCGAAGGGTCCGACCTGCTGCACACGGTGATGCGATCCCACACGCCGACGATCCCGCCCGACCCGGTGGGGTCGGACGCGGTCCTCGCGGTGCAGCCCGTGAGCGGTGACAGCGTGCCCGAACTCCGCGCCGTGCAGGGGGGCGCCTTCCTGCCCGTGCCCCCCACCCTGCCCGTACTCGCGGACCGCGTGCTGCTCGACGCGGTGAACGCCAGGGTCGGCGACACCGTTCCGCTCAACTGGGAGCGCGACGGGCGGAGTACCCAGAAGGTCCGGATCACCGGCGAGGTCGACGTGCTGCCCGGCTACTCCCAGGGCCAGGGCCACCTCCTGCTGGACGTGCGCGCACTCGCCGCGAACCGCACGCTCACCGGTGCCGCCCCACCCATCGCCACCCGGTGGTGGCTGGCCAGTTCGGACCCGGAGGCCACCTGGGCCGCTGTCGACGGCCGCGGCGAGTTCGGCCGGCCGCAGAGCGCCCTGAGGGTCGCCGGCGGCCTGGCGGACGACCCGTTCCGGGCCGGGCTGCGCTGCGCCTGGCTGCTGGTCCTGGTCACCGCTCCGTTCTTCGCGGTGACCGCGCTGACCCTGCACGCCGTGAGCGCGGTCCGCTCCCGCCGGCGGGAGTTCGCGGTGCTCCGCGCACTGGGTGTCCGGCGTGCGGAGCTGACCGCGCTGCTGCGCGCCGAACAGGTGGCGGTGACGGTGCTTCCGGTGCTGTTCGGAGGGCTGCTGGGCCTGCTGCTCGCAGCCCTGCTGCTGGCGCTCACCGTGCTGGAGGACTACGGGGGGTCGGTCTTCCCGGCGATCGTGGCCGACCCGGGCCGGCCCGCCGCCGTACTCACGGCGCTGGCCGGGGGGCTGCTGCTCACCCTCGCCGTGCTGGTCCTCACCCCACTGCTGGCCCGGGTCGACCTGGTCCGGGCCCTGCGCGCGGGGGACGACGGATGAGCCCGGCGGAGGGTCGACGGTGCGCGGACCGAGGGCGCCCGGACGGTCCCGGACAGGTGCGCGAGGACGGACGCTTCGACGGGGGGAGCCCCACATGCTGACACTGCGCCTGATCCGGCGCGAGGCGCGGATCGCCTGGCCGGTCTCGGCCGTGCTCGCGCTGCTCGCCGCACTGCTCACGGCGATCCCGCTGAGCTGGCCACCGCAGTTCGACCGGCTCGCGGCCGGTACGCTCGCGGACCGGGTGGTCCGCGCCCAGCGGGACGCGCCGCTGGTCTCCGCCACCACCACCACCGTCCCGATGCCGTGGCTGCCGGCCGCGGACCCCGGCTCGCTCGACCGGGACCTCGACAAGCTCGGCGAGCGGGTGCGCACCGCGGCGACTCCCCCACTGGCCACCGTGCTCGGCAAGCCGCGGGCCCGTGTCACCGCCCTCGGCGCGACGGCACGCGGCCCCGGGATGCCCACGCCCTTCGGCAAACCGCCGTCGTTCAACCTCGTCTACCCCCAACCCGAGGCCACCGGCGGGGCGGTCGAGTACCTCCAGGGCCGCGCGCCGCAGCAACCCAGAGCCGACCTGCTCGTCCCGCCCAGCCAGGCGGGCCCGGTCGAGGTCGCGGTGTCCGAAGCCACCCGGGAGCGACTGGGCATGACGGTGGGTCAGCACTTCGATCTGTTGCCCCCCGCCCCCGGATCGTCCGCCCCGGCGCTCCTGGTCGGGGTCTTCCGTACCGACCTCGGCGCGCGGCGGCTCTGGCAGCAGTCCCCGATGCTGGTCGCCCCGTGGGTCGTGCCTGATGACCCCGGCCAGAAACTGGCCGGCCAGATGCTGACCAGTGCCGGCGGGATCGAGCTGATCGCCAAGTACAGCCTCGCGATCATGGTGGACTGGGAACTGCCGGTGACCACCGACCGCTCCGGACCGGCCGCCACCCCGGCCGGGATCGCCGCGATGCAATCCGGCCTGAAGGCACTGCGCAAGGCCGGCCCGGACAAGTTGTGCGGGCTCGTCCTCACGGACGCCTGCATGCTGACCGGCCACATCGTCCCCTCGGTCAACCCCTCCGAGCGGCTCGGCGCGGAGCTGGACGCCTTCGCCGTCCAACGCCAACGCACCGAGCAGCTCCAGAGCTTCGCACTCGCCGGGCTGCTCGCCATGGTGGTGGCCACCTCGGTCGCCGCCGCCCGGCTCGGGGCCCGCCGCCGGGCCGGCGCCTTCGCGCTCCAACTCTCCCGCGGCGCCGGGCTGCTCGGGATCGCGGGCCGACTGCTGGCGGAGGCCGCGGTGGCGGTCGGCGCCGGGGTCGCGGCCGGCTGGGCGATCGGCCGCGCGCTCGCGCCGCAGGGCGCCGCCCTCGGCTCCTGGGTGCCCGTCCTGGTCGCCGCCCTGCTGGTCTGGTGCGCACCGGCGGCCGTCCTGCTCGCCTCCGCCGGGCGGACCCGGCCCCTGCAGCGCTCGCGCCGGATCGTCCTGGAGGCCCTGGTCGTGCTCCTGGCCGCCGGAGGGCTGGTCGCACTGCGGACCCGCGGCGCCTACGCGGGCACCGGCATCGACCCCCAACTCGCCGTCACACCGGTACTCCTGGCACTGATCACGGTGGGAATCCTGCTCCGGCTACTGCCCCCGCTGGTCCGCCGGGCGACCCGCTCGGCGCAGCGTTCGCGCGGCCTGGTCCCGCTGGTGGCGCTCGCCAGGGCCGGGGCGCAGAGCGGCGCGGCCGCGCTTTCCCTGCTGGTCCTGGTGCTGGCCATGGGCTACGGCGTCTACGGGGGGCTGATACCGCGCACCCTCGCGGACGGACAGAAGCAGATCGCCCAGTGGCACACCGGCGGGGCGCCCATGGCCCTGGTCGGACCGAAGGACCAGGTGGCCGGGGACCTGCCGCCGGTCGCCTCCGTGGGGCACCAGGTGGCCGTCACCGGCGCGAGCGGGGAACTCACCTCGCAGGACGACGGCACGACGTTCCCGGGCGCCCAGTTCGTCGGGCTGGACGCCGCCGCGCTGAGCGCCGCCGACCCGTCCTCCGCGATGGCCCGCGCCCTGCTGGCCGCCGACGGCGCCGACGCGCCGATCGAGCGGACCGGCGCCGACCGCGAAGTCCCCGTGGTCACCGCGCTGGCCGACCCCGAGCTCGCCGCCCGGGCCCCCGACGGCACCTTCGAGCTGACCGCGCTCGGGACGGGCCGCATCCTGGTCCACGTGGTCGGCACCCTGCCCGAGGAGGCGCTGCGCGACCCGGTCCTCGGGCCGGTGCTCGGCGACGGACCCCGACCCGGCGCCCTGCTGGTGTTCACCGGCCCGTCCGCGAAACGCCTGCCCGCCCAGAGGAGCCACCCCTCCGCGCTCCTGCTCTACCCGGCCGCCGGCGGACCGGCCCTGGACCTGGCCGCGGTGCGGGCCGACGCCGTCATGCACCTCGCCCCCAGCAGCGTGCCCGGGCCTTCGGTCGAGCTCCGCGACCGGGACGACGAACTCGACACGCTGCGGTCGGACGGGCTGGCGCACTCGGCCCGGCTCGCCTTCCGGGTCACCACCGCGCTCGGCCTGCTGCTCGCGCTCGGCACGTTCGCCCTGGACCTGCTGCTCAGTGCCACCGAACGCGGCCGGACCACGTCCTACCTGCGGACCCTGGGGATCGGCAGCCGCGCGGTGCTCGGCCTGCAACTGCTCCAGCTGGTGCCGCTGGTGCTGGCGGCGGCGGTCGGCGGCACCGCGCTCGGCCTACTGCTGCCCGTCGCGCTCGGCTCCGGCCTGCGGCTGGGGGCCATCACCGGCGGGCCGTTCGAGCCCGCCGTACACATCGACTGGACGATCACCGCGGGGCTCGGCGTCGCGCTGGCCGTGCTGATGACGACGGCCGCCGTCCTGGAGGCCGCGATCAGCCGCCGCCGCGGGCTGGGCGCCGTGCTACGACTGGGGGAGGCCCTGTGAACACCCGTCCCACCGATCGACCCGCGGCCGGTACCGAACGACCCGCGCGCGGGACCGACCGGCCCATCGTGGCGTGCGAGAGCCTCGTGCGGATCTTCCGCACCGGCGCGACCGCCCGCGGCGGGGTCGAGGTGCAGGCCCTGCAGGGGCTCGACCTGACCGTGCAGGAGGGCGAGCTGCTCGCCCTGGTCGGTGCCTCCGGCTCCGGCAAGTCCACCCTGCTCGGCATCCTGGCCGGCCAGGACACCCCCAGCGCGGGCACCGCCGAGGTGGCCGGCACCGACCTGGGCGGGCTCAAGCGGCGCGAGCGGACCGCCTACCGGCGCCGGACCGTCGGGGTGATCCAGCAGCAGACCGCGCGCAACCTGCTGCCCTACCTGACGGCCCGCGAGAACGTCCAGCTGCCGATGGGCTACATCGGCGTGCCGCGCCGCCTGCGCGCCGCCCGGGCGATGGAACTGCTCGACCTGATGGGCATCGCCCAGGCCGCGGACCGCACCCCCGCCGCACTCTCGGGCGGCGAGCAACAGCGCGTGGCGATCGCCATCGCGCTGGCCAACGAACCGCGGCTGCTGCTCGCCGACGAACCCACCGGCGAACTCGACACCGCCACCTCGGAGGAGATCTTCGCCGCCCTGCGCACCGCCAACAGCGAGCTGGGCACCACCGTGCTGATCGTCACCCACGACGCCCTGGTGGCCGACCAGGTCCGTCGCACGGTACGGATCCGCGACGGGCGCACGTCGACCGAGGTGCTGCGCCACGTGGCCGTCACCAGTACGGACGGCTCGCTCACCGCCCAGGAGTACACCGTGCTGGACCGGGTCGGCCGGCTCCAGCTGCCGCGCGAGTTCACCGAGTCGCTGGGCCTGGCGGACCGCGTGCGACTGGTGCTGGAACACGACCACATCTCCGTGTGGCCCGACCACGGCCGCCCGCCGACCGCCACCGAGGCCGACGGAACCGGGAGCGAGGACGCCGGGAACAGGCGCGCCGAGGACGTGGGCGCCGATGGCTGAGGCGGGCTCGGCGGGCTGATCCTCCCGGTACCGCGGCACCGAGTCCGCCCGGGAGGTGTCGGCCGCGCCGGTCAGGTGGGCGCGGGCCCGGGCGGTCCCCCTGGCCCGGCGCCGATGTCGCAGGTCCGGACGGCGGTGTCACCGGGGCGTCGGGACGCACCACGGACGCCCTCCGGCACGGCGGGGCCGTTCAGCTGTGGTTGACGATGACGGAGATGCCCCAGCCGACCGCGGCGAGCACGACCGCGAAGCACAGGCCGGCCGCCGCGTAGCCGGCCGGCCCGGCGGTCGGCCGCCCGGCCGCAGCCGCACCCGAGGTCGCAGTCGCACCCGGGCGGGTCGGCGGGTTGAGCGCGCGCAGACCGACGGCGAACAGGGCCGGCAGGCCGGCGCCGGCGAGGAGGCCCACCACGACGATCTTCCACAGCGCGTCCAGGTTGATCCAGTCGGTCACGAGGCCGCCTCGTTCACGTCCGGGGTCGGGGCCAGCGAGCCGGTCCAGGCGGAGTTGACGTTCTCCGGTGTCACGGGCGTCCGCCGGGAGGCGGCGAAGAAGGCGGTCGAGGCCAGTAGCAGCGCGATGAAGATCACCACGACGCCGAGGGTCCCGCCGATCCCGTGCGCCGCCCAGTAGGCCGCGGCGCCGACCGCGGCGGAGGCGGGCAGGGTGAACAGCCAGGCCACCGCCATCCGGCGGGCGGTGTTCCAGCGCACCACGGCCCCCTTCTTCCCGACCCCGGCGCCCAGGATCGAGCCGGTGGCCACATGGGTGGTGGAGAGCGAGTAGCCGAAGTCGGTGGAGGAGAGGATCACCGCGGCCGAGGCCGACTCGGCGGCCATGCCCTGCGGCGACCCGATCTCCAGCAGTCCCTTGCCCAGCGTCCGGATCACCCGCCAGCCGCCGAGGTAGGTGCCCAGGGCGATCGCCACCGCGCAGGAGGCGATGACCCAGGTCGGGGACGTGGCCCCGGCGTGCAGGGTGCCGTTGGCGATCAGGGCCAGCGTGATGATGCCCATGGTCTTCTGCGCGTCGTTGGTGCCGTGGGCGAGGGAGACCATCGAGGCCGAGCCGATCTGGCCGATCCGGAAGCCGTGGTCACGCGCGCGTCCGGACACGTCACGGGTGAGGCGGTAGACGAGGTGGGTGCCGACCACCGCGACCGTGCCGGCGATGAACGGGGACAGCGTGGCGGGCACGATCACCTTGGAGACCAGCCCCTGCCACTTGACGGCGGAGGCGCCCGCCGCCGCCATCGTGGCCCCGACCACGCCGCCGATGAGCGCGTGCGAGGAACTGGACGGGATGCCGAAGTACCAGGTGGCCAGGTTCCACAGGATGCTGCCGACCAGGCCCGCGAACACCACCACCAGGGTCACGTCGCCGCTCTGCACCAGACCGCTGGCGATGGTCGCGGCGACCGCGGTCGACAGGAACGCGCCGACCAGGTTCAGCACCGCCGAGAGCGCGACCGCGACACGCGGGCGCAGCGCCTCCGTGACGATCGAGGTCGCCATGGCGTTGCCGGTGTCATGGAATCCGTTGGTGAAGTCGAAGCCCAGTGCGGTGGCGACCACCAACACCAGAACCGCGTCGTTGCCGGTCACGGGCCCGAACCTAACCTGTCGCCCGTACCGGTCCGCTCCCCCGAGGGCTCGGCGCGCCGGGGTGCCGGGGGCGGCCATCCGATCGGACCAACGGCACCGCGCGGACCCTCCACCGCACGTGACGGCGCGATCCGCGCCGGTTCTGCGGACCGCCGCGCAGCGCACGGGGACGAACCCCGGGGCCCCTCCCCGGCCCCGGCCGCACCGCCACGTCCGCCCCGGACCGGACCGGACCCGGACCGGATCCCTGCCCCCCGGCCCCTGCCGGGCCACACCGCCCCGGGCTCCTCGCGCGGTTCACGGCACCCGGCGCGATCCGGGCGGCGGGCGCTTCCCGTGCCCCAGTTCGTCACCTGGCAACGCGTTCGAGTGCGGGACCTGTCCGGCGGACCGGGTCCGACGGGACTCCCGCGCGGAAGGACCGCCGTTCCGGCCGGTGGCCAGGGCTAACTCCGTTGTGCCGTCACGCATCTGACGGGACTTCACCACCCAGCAGACCGGAACGCCTGACGGCTCGTCAAAGTTCCTGGTTCTCCTGCGAACTTGTGTGAAACCCCCTTAAGCTCCCGTTAAAAACAGCGGCTTCCCGCCACACGCGAACTCCCTCGCGAGGCCGGGGCGGAGGCCCGACCGCACGATGAGAGCAGGGATGACCACGACACATGGACAGAGGCCCGGAGCCGTACGCGGCCCGGAGCGGCGACGGCCGGGAGTGCTCGGCCGCCGCACGGTGGGCGGCGCCGCGGCGCTGGCCGTCGGAATCGGCGCGGGCTCGCTGGTGGCGGCGCCCGCGGCCTTCCCCCAGGCGGGCGACGGGACGGTGACGGTCCGCGTGGTGCGGGCCGTGGACACGAGCGGGGTCTGGACGCCCGCTCTGGAGCCGGGTCTGGCCGGCGTGAAGGTGACTCTCACGGACGACGCGGGAGGTGGCATCGAGGGCACCACCGCGGCGGACGGCACGGTGACGCTGACGCCGGCCGCGACCAAGCTCACCGGCGGCAAGTACCGTGTCCAGGTGGTGAATCCGAAGCCGGGCAAGCTGTTCCCGGCCTTCGCCTCGCGCCAGGGGCTGGCCGGCGGACCCACCCAGCTGAGCAGCAACGAGGAGTTCGTCGACCTCTCCGGCGGCAAGAACGTGGCGTACACCACCGGGCTGTGGAGCCCCGGTGACTACTGCCAGAAGAACGCGCCGCTGGTCACGACCTGCCAGCCGACCACGCGGGAGGGCGGGACGCAGCGCACGCTGGTGTCCTTCCCGTACGGCGCCCGCGGCACGGACGGCGTGGACGTGAACGTCACCAACGTCGCCACCAACGCCGAGACCGGTGCGCTGTACGGCATCGCGTGGAACCGGGCGGACCGGCGGGTGTTCTCCTCGGCCGTCGCCAAGCGGACCACGGACTACGGCCCCGGCGGCGCCGGCGCGGTCTACGTGACCGACCTCGCGCAGAAGCGGACCTCGCTGTTCACCACCGTCCCGGACGCCGGTTCGACCGTCCACGGCGGCGGCACCGACGACGCGTTCCTGGCGGTGCCGGGCAAGGAGAGCCTCGGCGGCATCAAGATCAGCGACGACGGCAAGGACCTCTTCGTCGTCAACCTCAACGACCGCAAGCTCTACCGCTACGACGCCACCGGGCCCACGGCGTCCGCACCGAAGGCCGCCTACCCGATCCCCGACCCGGGCTGCCCCGCGGCCGGGGACTGGCGGCCGTTCGGCCTCGGCCTCCAGGACGGCACCGGCTACCTCGGCGGCGTCTGCTCGGGCGAGTCGACCGGCAAGGCCTCCGACCTGCGCGCGGTGGTGCTGCCGTTCGACCTGGCCACCGGCGCCTTCGCACCGGCGGTGCTGAACCAGCCGCTCGACTACCCGCGCGGCTCCACGGTCGGCGGCGGCACCTGCGACGGGGCGGGCTGGTTCCCGTGGACCGGCACCTACCCGACCTCGCAGAACGGCCAGGCCTGCGGGGCCTACCTGGCGCAGCCGGAACCGGAGTTGGGCGAGATCACGTTCGAGACGGACGGCTCGATGCTGCTGGCGTTCCGCGACCGCTTCGGCGACCGCGCGCCGGCCGCGCCCACGCCGACCTCCGTCGCGAACGTGCTGTCCGGCGGCGACCTGAACAAGGCCTGCCCGGCGAACGGCACGTACGTGCTCGACACCAACAACGGCTGCGGGCTCTCGCCCCGCGGCACCCGGTTCTTCGACAACAGCCGGATGGGGTCGCACCACAACGCGGCCTTCGCCGGCATGGCACTGTCGAAGGTCGAGAACACCATCGCGACCTCCGGCTTCGACCCCAACTCCACCGCCTACGGCTACGGCACCGCGTTCGTCCAGCGCGACGGCAAGCAGGACCCGCTCTTCGGCCTGCGGCTCAACCCGCCGGGAACCATCGCCCCGTTCGGCAAGGGCGCCTCGATGGGCGACCTGGAGGTGCTCTGCGACCAGGCCCCGCTCCAGATCGGCAACCGGGTCTGGTACGACCCCGAGCGCAGCGGCGTCCAGCGCCCGGGCCAGCGCCCGGTGCCCGCGGCGACCGTCAACCTGTACGACGAGTCGGGGAAGCTCGTCGGCACCGCGAAGACCACGGCGCGCGGCGAGTACTACTTCGACGACTCCAACGTCACCGGTGGCCTCAAGCCGCGCACGAAGTACACCGTCCGGCTCGACAACCCGGCCGACTACGCCAAGGGCGGCCCGCTGTACCAGTGGGTGCCGACCGACGCCGACGTCGGCGACAACCGGTTCGTCGACTCCAAGGGCGTCGTCCCGGCGGGCGGGCAGTACGCCGAACGAGCGCTCACCACGGGCGGACCGGGCGAGAACGACCACACCTTCGACTTCGGCTTCCGGCAGCAGGAGGGCGCGCTGCGCCTGGTCAAGCACGACCAGGACGGCAAGCCGCTGGCGGGCGCGAAGTTCCGACTGTGGAAGGAGACCAACGGCACCGACGGGCTGCAGAGTTCCGGTGAGAAGCCCGACACGGCGGCCGGTGACCCCTGCACGACCGGGGCCGACGGCATCTGCAAGGGCAGCGGTGTGCCGGGAACCTACTACTGGCAGGAGCTGGCGCCGCCGGAGGGCTACGCCCCACCGGAGGTGACGGTGTTCGGGCCGTTGGTGCTGAACGCCGAGAACCTCGGCGCCGGGGTCGAGGTGACGGCCGTCAACCGGCTGATCCCCACGCCCACCCCGACGCCGACGCCGAGCGCGACGCCCACGCCCACTCCCACGCCGACCCCGACGCCGACCGGGGCGACGCCGACGCAGACGCAGGCTCCGACGCAGCCGAGCCCGGCCACGAAGCCGCCCGCCCCGCCGGCACCCGCCCCCGTCCCCGCCCCCGGGTCGCACCTGCCCAGCACCGGTGCGAGCGAGGGGATCCCGGTGATGGTGGCCGGCGCGGGTGCGCTGACCGTCCTCGGCGCGGCGCTCGTGATGCTGGCCCGCCGACGCAGGGCCCGGCAGCAGTAGCACGCCCCGCACGGCGGTCCTGAGGGACCGGCACCGGTCGGGCGGGTCCGCGGACTCCGGTCCGTGGACCCGCCCGACCGTCGTGACCGACCGACGAGAGAAGGCGATCGCATGGCCCGGAACGCAGGGGCCCGGACGACAGGGGCCCGAAGGGCAGAAGCCGCGAAGGCGGGCACCGGGGCGGGCAGCGGGAAGCCCGGGGGCGACCCCCGCGCGACACGTCGTCGGACCCTCCGGTTCAGGACCCTGGTCGCGCTCGTGGTGTGCGCCACCGCCGCGGGCGGCGTCGTCGCCTACCGGACCGTCGCAGGCGGGACCGGGGAGCGCGCGGTGACCGTCGACGAGGCCTCCCGGCTGGCCCTGTCGCGCCTGAACCTCTACCAGGCCGGCCCGGTCACCGTGACGCTCACCGCCGCCGAGGGCGGGGGCGTCGACGTCCGGGTCGAGGGTGTCGTGGACTACCGCACCCGCCGGGGCGTGGGCCGCTACCGGGTCACGGGGGCGAGCGGCCCGCTCGACCACGGCCTGGTCGTCTGGGACGCCGGCGGGCTCGGGCTCGCCCCCGAGCCCGCCGGTACCGACGGACCGGCCTGGCAGCAGGCCGAGCGCGTCCCCCGGCAGGGCTGGTCCCCGCGCACCTACACGGCGGACCCGCTGGACGCCGGGCTCCAACTGCTGGTCCAGCTGGGCGCCGACCGGCCGGACAACCCGCTGCTGCTCGCCCAGTCCGGGGCGCGCTGGCTCGGCACCGACCGCCTGGACGGCCGGATCCACGACCGGTTCGCCGGCCCGCGCGCCCAGGGCGCCGCGCCCGACGGCGGCCGGTCGCCCCTGACCTACTGGGTCGACGCCGACGCCACGTTGAGGCGGGTGACGATGCGGATGCCGGGCCTGGGCACCCCGACCACCGTGGAGTTCGCCGGACACGACGACGTCGCCAAGCTCCCCGAGGCGCCCTGGCTGACCGGCTGACCGGCCGGCCCAAGACCCGCCTCCCGCCCCTTCGCCCGCCCGTCAGCGCGCGGGCTGCGCCGGGAGCACGCCGGCATCCGTCGGAAGCGGGTACGCCCCCGGGTCCACCGCGCCCGGCAGACCGGTCGCCGGGCGGCCCGGCACCGTCGGGTCGGGCAGCGACGGCTGCGCGGGCGGCGCGGGCACCCGGCTGAACGGGACGCCGGGCGGCGCCAGGACCGTCGCCGTCCGGCCCGCCGGCAGCGGCCCGTGCGCCGGGCTTCCGCAGCCCGCCGCGGCCTCCAGACCGTCCGGGCTCTGCGTGGCGGGCCGGTTGCCGCTGAAGCAGTTGCCGGGGTCCGCCGAGGCGAGCACCAGGTCGGCGCCGTTGCCGTCCACCTGGTTGCCCTCGACCCGGTTGCCGGTCGCCGGGTGGCCCGGCGGATCGGTGACGATCACCCCGGCCGCGCGGTTGCCCCGGACGAGGTTGCGCTCCACCCGGTTCGCGGTGCCGCCGCCGATCCCGATGCCGATCCCGAAGCCGCCGTCGGCCTGCTCGGGCGTGTCGGCGGCGTTGTTGTCGACGACCACGTTGCCCGCGATCACCGCGCCGTGCTGCGGGGCCAGCGCCTCCAGGTCGTTGGAGTTGACCGTGACGCCCACCCGGTTGCCGGCCACGCGGTTGCCCACGATCGACAGGCCGTCGGAGGCGTTGGTCAGCTCGACCCCCACCGCGTTGCGCTCCACGGTGTTGCCGCGCACGACGGTGTCGCAGGGCTTGCACTGGCCGACGTAGATGCCGGAGTCGGCGTGCCCGGAGGCGTAGGAGTCCTCGATCACGCCGGAGCGCGCGTCGAAGGCGTAGATGCCGTACAGGCCGTTGTTGTACGACGTCACCCTGGTCGCACGGAAGCCCTCCACGGGCGGGAAGCGGGCGGTGTCCAGCGGGTCGTACGCCGAGCCGCCCGCGCCGCGCTGCTGCAGCTTCTCGTCCGTGACGCCGGTGAACAGGACGCCGTTGGCCAGGTATCCGTGGACGGTGAGGTTCTCCACCACGGAGCCGGGCCCGGTGACGGTGATGCCGTTGGCCAGCTTGAGCCCGCCGTCCAGCACCACGGCGGAGCGGTCCGTCCCGCGCACCACGACGTTCCGCTTGGGGACGCGCACGCTCTCGCGGTAGGTCCCCGGGCCGATCAGCACCGTGTCGCCCTCGCGCGCGACGTCCACGGCCTTCTGGACGGTGGGGAAGTCCTCCGGCACGCGGACCACGGTCCCGGCCGGGTGTGCTGCGTCGTCCGAGGCCGGACCCGCGGAGGAGCACCCCGCGGACAGGGCGGCCGCGAGGACGAGGGTGGTCGCCGCCGCTCCGGCCCGGAGAGCTGACAGACGATCAGGAAACGTGATTTGCATGGCACGTGTTCTATCGTCTCCAATAGGGCGCATGCCCACCGAACCGGGAAACGCGTCGTCGTCGAACCCGATCGCCGCGCCCGGCCTCGGCCGGCGGCGGGCGCTGCTGGCGGCCGGCGCGGTGCTCGCCGCCGGCGTCGGAGCCGCGGCGGGCGAACTGACGGACGGCGACCGCACATCGGGCCGCGCCACCGGAGCCGACGGCCCACCGCCCGGGGCGCCGACCCCCTTCCACGGCGCCCGGCAGTCCGGTGTGACGTCCCCTCAGCTCGCGGCGACGAAACTGGTCGCCTTCGACCTCCCGCCGAGCTCCACCGCCGCGGACCGGGAGGCCCTGCGCACCCTCCTCGCCGCCTGGACCCGCACCCTGGCCTCGGCGACGGCCGGAACCGGCCCGTCACCCGACCCGCGGCTACGGGCCGGCGGCACCACCCGGCTCACCTCGCTGGTCGGCCTCGGCCCCGCCCTCGCCGCCCGGCTCGGCCTCGCCGTCCCCACCGGGCTGGCCGAGCTGCCGGCGTTCCCCGGCGACCGCCTCGACCCGGCGCGCAGCGGCGGCGACCTGCTGCTCCAGCTCGGCGCCGCCGACCACTGGACGCTCGCCGTCGTCGGCGAACTCACCGCCACCGCCGCCCGGGCCGCCGGGGCCACGCCCCGCTGGTCGCAGTCCGGCTTCCTGCCGGGCACGGAGCCCGGCGCCACGCCCCGCAACCTGTTCGGCTTCAAGGACGGCAGCGCCAACCCGGACGAGGACGCGGCCCGCCAGTGGGTCTGGGGCCCACCGGGGCCGCACGAGAACGCCACCGTCCTGGTCTACCGACGGATCCGGATGGACACCGCCGCCTTCGCCGCCCTCCCCGAGGAGCATCAGAACCTCGCGATGGGCCGCCGCGCCGGTGACGGCGCCCCGCTGACCGGCACCGCCGAACACGACGAGCCCGACCTCTACGCCAAGCACCCGAACGGTGCCTACGTCATCCCCGCCACCGCCCACGTCCGCCTCACCGGCCCCCGGCTGGACGGCGGTGCCCGCATGCTCCGCCGGGGCTACAGCTACGACGACGCCCCCGGCGACCGCGGCCTGCTCTTCTGCGCCTTCATGCGCGACCCCGGCCAGTTCACCCGCGTCCAGGAGCGCCTCGCCACCCGTGACGCCCTCAATCCGTTCCTCGAACACACGGCGTCCGCCGTCGCCCACGTGCTCCCCGGCGCCCCGGAGGGCACCGCCCTGGGCGACCACCTGTGGTCCTGACGCTCCCGGGCCCGCACACCCCGGAGCCGGCTGCGCCCCGCGCGCGGTAGCGGGGGTCGGGGCGGGATCGCTGCGCCCCAACCCGGGGCGCGAAGGACCCGCCGCCCGTCCGTCCGGGTCGGTCGACGTCGGCGTCGGCGTCGGCGTCGGCGCTAGATGCTGAGCAGGCCGACGACGTGGCCGTCGTGGTCCACCACCGGCCAGCTGGTCAGGTCGCGGGAGCGCATGGCGGCAGCAGCCGTGGTGGCCGACATGTCGGCGGTGGCGAACGGGCCGCGGTCCAGGACGATGTTGCGCACCGGGGTGCGCTCGGTGTACCAGGAGCGGGCCTGGAAGGGCGCCAGGTGCAGGTGGGTCAGCAGCCCGGCGCAGCGACCGTCCTCGTCGCGGACCAGGAGGTGGTCCGCGCCGGAGCTCCGCAGGATGTCCATCGCCGTGTCGACCATGACGTCGTCGCTGATCTGCAGCTCCGGGTGTCGCATGAGGTCGCCGACCGTGGTGGTCGTGGGGTGTTCGAGGATCGTGGTCATGGGCGGGCTCCTTCTCGTGTCGTTCGCCGAGGCAGCCGGTTGATCAGCGCACGCGGAAGCCGCGAGGCAACGGGCCGGGCGTGTGACGGGCGGGGCGTGGACGGTGGAACCGTGCGGCACGTCGCCTACGGTCGGTGCTCACCGCAGAGGGCGGGAGCGCGGAACCGCGAACCGTGAAGTGTCACGGGAGGGGGCCGGTCCGGACGCGGCGCCGTGCGCCTCGCGTGGGGACGGCCGCCGGTGGCGGGACCGAGGGCCCGAACGGCCCGGGATGCGTCGTGACGCAATGCCGAAGGGCCCGCACCGGGCATCAAGTACTCGGTGCGGGCCCCTCGCTGCTGGGCGGGTGCCGTGGCAGAAGAACTACAGCGGGCGAATGTTCTCGGCCTGCGGGCCCTTCTGGCCCTGCGTGACGTCGAACTCGACCTTCTGGCCCTCAAGCAGCTCACGGAAGCCGTTGGCGTTGATGTTCGAGTAGTGGGCGAAGACGTCCGGGCCGCCACCCTCCTGCTCGATGAAGCCGAAGCCCTTTTCCGCGTTGAACCACTTCACGGTGCCATTAGCCATAAAAACAATCTCCTTCAAGGGCAGTCCGAAACACGTACAGCACGTGCTTCGAGTCGCCGCGATGAGCACCCACCCGGAAATATCCGGGAAAC
The DNA here is from genome assembly GCF_040611255.1 of Kitasatospora sp. NPDC002965. Taxonomy (NCBI): domain Bacteria; kingdom Bacillati; phylum Actinomycetota; class Actinomycetes; order Kitasatosporales; family Streptomycetaceae; genus Kitasatospora; species Kitasatospora sp. NPDC002965. The sequence continues at coordinate 39,134 of NZ_JBEXNT010000059.1, forward strand.
AAAAATGCGCCTGCGATACATCAGCAGGCGCACACAAAGTTCATGGGAACCACTACTGCAACTAAAACGACTCTAGCAGGCCCCGGCCCGCTGCGGGCGGATATTTCGCCCCGGGTTTTTCGACACCTCGCCCCGGGGTCGCCGGCACCGGGGCGCCGGGACGGCCAACGCGCTCCGGGGGTAGGCCTGTTGGTGCGGTCAGCCGCACCGTCCGAGCCCGCGGCCCTCCGGGGCGGGCGCGACTCACCCGGGTGCGGCGCGCCCGCCGTCGCCGCGACAGCCCCACGGGCCGCGCCACGGCCCCGCCCGGGCCCGTCCGGCCCGCCCCGGCCGGCGCCCCGCCCCGTTCCGGGGAGTTCTGTCGGCACACGCGGCATTACGGCCCGCGCAACCCGAATGCTTCGGGAAAGTCCCACCCCCGCGATATCCGGCGCATACTGGAAGGGATGAGGAAATCTGCAGCAGTCCACCGCCACCTGCCCACCAGCCCCTTCAAGGCCCGGGTCGAAGCGCCGCGCAAACACTTCGCCGTCGGTGACCGCGTCAGCCACGACACGTTCGGCCTCGGCCGGGCCATCGGGGTCGAGGGCGACAGCGATATCGCGGTTCTCGTCGACTTCGGATCCCGACAGGAACGCATCACCCAGCCCTACACCTCGATGTACAAGCTCTGACCCGGCGCCTCACCTCGCCGTTCACCCCGTCCCTCCGGCTCCGGCCGACGCACCGGCGGTCGTCGACGCCGGGCGTCCGGCCGCTCGGCCGGCGGCACGCCCACGGGTCGCGCCGCGGGAAGGCCGCGCCGTGGCAGCGCCGTGGAGACCGCCCCGGGCAAGGCTAGGCGGCCCCGGCACGGTGTCCTAGGCTGGGAGTCATGTCGAACCCCGACGGGCTGCTCGTCGACATCGCCGCGATGGTCGAATCCGAGCACAGCAACCAGATGTCCTTGACCGTGGTGGTCCCAGGCGCGGTCATCACCGGCAGGCTCGCGCCGGTGACCCTGTGGTGGGAGCGGGTGGCGGAGGTCCTCCAGGCGTCCGATCACCTGAAGCCGTTCGCCGCCCTCTTCGCCCAGCCCGCAGACGGCCCGCCCGCACGCCCCACCCACCTCCACCTCCACCGGGCGAAGATCCTCCAGGGCGACTTCGCGCTGCCCCACACCGGGGGCATGTACCGCATCGCCATCGAGGACGTCAACGCCTGGACGGTCGGAGACCTCAGCTACTCCGACACCTGACAGCCGCGGTCGCCCCGCCCTTCCCCTGCGAATTTCCCCTGCGAAGCACACACCCCTGCGGGTGATCCGGGCCCTCGGCGGCCTCGGATCACCCGCAGGGGTGGTTTCGGTCGGTGATCGGCTCCGGCGCGCAACGGCGCACCGGAGCCCCCGGAATCAGCGGGACATCAGCGGGACATCAACGGCCCTGGAGGGACTTGACGTTGTCGCCGAAGCTCCAGCCCTTGGAACCGTCCCAGTTGATCGACCACGTCATGAGCCCCTTCAGCGAACCGCTGAACGCGTTCCACGACTGGCTGACCAGGCCCGGCGCCATGTAGCCGCCGCCGGCGCCGGGTTGGGCCGGCAGGCCGGGCACCTGCTTGTCGTAGGGCACCTTGATGGTGGTGCCCTGGATGACCAGGCCGTTGTTCAGGCAGGTGGTCTGCGCGGTGAAGCCCTGGACGGTGCCGGCCTGGTAGGAGTCACCGGAGCAGCCGTACATGCTGCCGTTGTAGTACTGCATGTTCAGCCACCACAGCCGACCGTTGTCGACGTACTTCTTGATGATCGGGAGGTAGGAGCCCCAGATCGACCCGTAGGTGACGCTGCCGCCGGTGACGTACGCGGTCTCGGGGGCCATCGTCAGACCGAAGCCCGCGGGCATCTGGGCGAGGACGCCGTCGATGATGCGGATCAGGTTGGACTGGGAGGCGGACAGGGTGTTGATGTTGCCGCTCCCGGACAGGCCGGTCTCGATGTCGATGTCGATCCCGTCGAAGTTGTACTTCTTGAGGATCGGGACGACGGTCGCCACGAACTTGTCGGCGACGGTGCTGGAGCTGAGGTCGATGCCGGCGGCGGCACCGCCGATCGACATCAGGAGCGTGGCGCCGGCGGCCTTGGCCCGGCACATCTCGGCCGGGGTCGAGACCTTGACGCCGGCGTCCATGCCGTCCTGCCACAGGACGGTGCCGTCCGAGAGGATCACCGGGAAGGCGGCGTTGATGACGTTGTAGCCGTGCGCGGCGATCCGGCTGTCCGTGATGGGGACCCAGCCCATGCCGGGGTGCACGCCGTTCGCGGCACCGTCCCAGTTCTCCCAGTAGCCCTGCAGCACCTTGCCCGACGGCTTGGGCTTCGTCGGGCAGGTGTCACCCGGCGGCGTGGTCGGAGGCGTCGTGGGCGGTGTCGTGGGGGGTGTCGTGGGAGGGGTGGTCGGAGGCGTCGTGGGCGGCGTGGTGGGCGGCGTCGTCGGAGTGGTCGGCGACGGGCTGTTGCCGCCGGGGCCGGCGAGCGACACGTCGTCCACGTGGTACGCGGGCTGCCCGTACCAGCCGTGCAGGAAGACGGTCACCGAGGTGGTGTTCGCCCCGGTGGCGAAGGCGACGCTGAGCTGGCTGTAGGACGAGCTGCTCGGCGTCCAGGTGGACGTGGTGCCCGTGAGGCCGGTGCCGGTGGCGCCCAGGTAGATGTAGCTGCCCTGGACGTACGCGCTCAGCGTGTACTGGGAGTTGGGCTGCACGCTGATGGTCTGGGCGCACTGGGCGTTGTCCAGGCCGGTCGGCGTCGCCTTGAGCGCGGAGGTGCCGGAGCGGACCGGGCTGCCGACGGCCGCGCCGGATCCGCCGGAACAGGTCCAGTCGGCGAGTCCGTTCTCGAATCCGGAGTTGGCCACCAGGTTGGGGGTGACGGCCCCGGCCGTGACGGTACCGGCCACCGCGAGGCCGGCGCCGATGACGGCCGCGGCGCTCATCCCCGCGAGGGATCGCCGCAGGACGGCCGGTCCGGGCTGGGTGCGGCCGGTCCGGTTCACGTGCGATGCGCGTTCCACGGCCGCCCGCTGCGGGCGGGGGGTTCGGGACGACTCGCTCCCGGCCCGGTCGCCTTCGAGGCGGCCGGGGTTCGCACCAGGGCGGGAATCGCCCGACAGACGCGGAGTACGGGACCTCCGACGGAACATGTTGTGCTCCCTTCCCGCCGAGCGCCATGGACATGACCGACGCGTGGGGGCGTGACGCCCGGCTCTGGGTGAGGTGGGGACATGTGGGGCTGTGCCGGACCGGATCGTAGAAGGGGCGGCGAGGCCCGTCAATAGGTCTGGACCAATCCCGGGAGGCGTGGCCCGGTCGAGCGAGGGCGACCCGCCGAGGGTCCGCGCGCGGAAGGACCGACAAGTACACTGGAGGTGAAGGGAGTTGTACCGATCAACCGGTCCGCGGCCCGGTGGTGGCCATGCCCACCGCCGCCTCCCTCGACCGGCCGACCGCAGGCGAGTTCCGGCCGCCGGCCGTCACGGGCGCGGCCCGGTGGCCGGATTCCCCCCACCGGGGGCGGCGGGCGCCGGAGGACCGTGTGGCGGCCGGGCCCGGCGGGACCGGCAGGTGATTGACCCGTCCCGGTGAACGTCGGCCGTTCTCAACGACGTTCGGCCGCCGGGCTCCTAGGTTGGGAGCTGGTTTCGCACCCCCTACCGAACGGGAGACCCGCATGGCCGAACAGGCCGACCTCATCCTCCACGGCGGCGAGATCGTCACCGTCGCCGAGCACAGCGACGCGTCGCCCGAAGCGGTGGCCGTCAAGGACGGCACGATCGTCTTCGTCGGCACCCGGAAGGAGGCGGAACACTGGAGCGGCCCGCGGACCGTCGTGCGGGACCTCGAAGGCCGCGCCCTCCTGCCCGGGTTCATCGACGCCCACGGACACCTCGGCGGCATCGGCCTGCAGACCGTCATCGCCAACCTGCTGGCCGCTCCGGACGGCGACGTCACCGACATCGGCTCGCTGAAGGACAAGCTGCGCGCCTGGGCCGACGGCCCGACGGGGACTGACTCCGCGTGGATCATCGGGTTCGGGTACGACGACGCGATGCTCGACGAGGGCCGGCACCCCACCCGCGACGACCTCGACGAAGTGTCCACGGAGCGCCCGGTGCTGGCCATCCACCAGTCGTTCCACCTCGGCGCGGTGAACAGCCTCGGCCTGCGGCTGCTCGGCTTCTCCGCCGCCACGCGCGACCCCGAGGGCGGGGTGATCCGGCGGCGGGAACTCGCCGTCCCGCCCTCGTACGGCGAGCCCGACGGCGTCCTGGAGGAGAAGGCGTTCACCCCGGCCTCGGAATCGGCACTCGCGGGGCTGCCGGAACGCGAACTGCGGGCGCTGTTCGTCACGGGCGCGGCCACCGCGGCGGCCTTCGGCTTCACCACGGTGCAGGAGGGCGGCACCAACCTCGCCAACCTCAAGGCCCTGCGGGACACGGCAGCCGCCGTGCTGCTCCCGGTCGACGTGGTCGCGTACGTGAAGGCCGAGGATGCCCTCTCCTCCGCATTGGACGACCCGATCGGCGTGAGCGACACGTACGTCGACCGCGTCCGGGCGGCCGGGGTGAAGCTGGTCCTCGACGGCTCGCCGCAGGGGCGCACCGCGTGGCTGACCAAGCCGTACCTGACGCCGCCGGCCGGGCAGCCGGACGGCTACAGCGGGTACCCGACGGTGCCGGACGACGCGGTGGTCGCCAAGCAGGTCGGCACGGCGGTCGAGCGGGGCTGGCAGGTCCTGGCGCACGTCAACGGCGACGCGGCCATCGACCAGTTCCTCCGGGCGGTCGAGGCCGCCGGGCCGGGGCGGCGGCCGACCGTGGCGATCCACGCGCAGACGGCCCGCGAGGAGCAGGTCGAGGCGTTCGCCCGGCTGGAGATCGTGCCCTCCTTCTTCTCGATGCACACCTACTACTGGGGCGACTGGTACCGCTCGGTGGTCCTCGGCGAGGAGCGGGCGGAGGCCATCTCCCCCGCCCGCTGGGCGCTCGACCGGGGCCTGCGCTACACCTCGCACCACGACGCGCCGGTCGCCCTGCCGAACTCGATCGCCGTGCTGTCCAGCCAGGTGACCCGGCGCACCCGCACCGGCGCCGTCCTCGGGCCCCAGCACCGGGTGTCGCCCCTGGACGCCGTCCGCGCGATCACGCTCAACGCCGCCCACCAGTACGGCGAACAGGACCGCAAGGGCAGCATCGAGGTCGGCAAGCTCGCCGACCTGGTCGTCCTCAGCGCCAACCCGCTGACCGTCGATCCGGAGGAGATCCGCGACATCGAGGTCGTCGAGACCATCAAGGCCGGCGCCACCGTCCACCCGCCCGCACCGACCGGCCGGGCCTCCGAGCCCCCGGCGGCCGACCCGGCGACCGCGCCCACCCCGCACTGGGGCTGCTCCTGCTGAACCGGCGACCCCGGCTCGCCCCCACCACGACCGGCGGCCACGGCCGCCGGTCGTTCCCGGTCCGGGCCGGGCGCACGGGCCGTCGGCGGCGATCCTGACGTCACCGGTATCGAGGCCGGTCCGCAGAACCCGGCGGGCCGGGGTCGTGCACGAAAGGGCAGTCCGGCCGGCCCCGTCGTATGGATGCCGTCAGGAGTCGCGGGCCGGAGGATTCCGGGGTCTAGCATCCGTCTCTGTCGAGAAGAGAAATATCTCTCGGTCGAGAAGAAGGATGATGACGACGTGAAACCCCTGTCCCGCCTGAAACGCTCGCTGGCCCTCGCGGTCGCCGCATTCGCCGTGGTCTCCGGTCCGAGTGTGCAGGCCGAGGCCGCTCCGGCGGCGAACTTCCCCGTGGACAAGACCTGCGGAACCCCGGCCGTTCCGGGCGGCGGCAACTGCATGTCCTCGCTGATCAGCTCCACCTTCGACATGATCAAGCTCATGCACAACGCCGCCAACGTCAACAAGCTGGACAACGCGGAGTTCACCCAGAACACGGCGGCGAAGTTGAGCGCCAGGTTCCCGGGGTTCAACGTCATGGTGTTCAAGACCGTGGGCACCGACCTGTACGACACCGAGTGGTTCACGAACGAGCACAAGACCGACATGAAGGGGGTTCTGCTCGACACCACCTACAAACTCAACCATTTCCTGGACAAGGAGAAAAAGGAACCCTCCGGTTACGACAAATTCCGGATATGGGTCTTCCAGGGGGATTCGACCTTCCGCAACCGGGGGGACGGCGGCTACATGAACTGGGCGTTCGTCGGCAACGACGGCGACAGCGTCAAGAAGGAGCCGTGGACCTGCCGGGCGAACACCGCGCGGCCCTACAGGTGCGACGGCGACGTGCGCACCATCCACTTCCCCGCCCGGTCCGGCCACGCCACCAGGACCGGCAGCCTGACCCCCGACTCCAGCGGCCCCGGCTACCACGCCTGCCTGGACGTCAGCGGCAACGGCACCGCGAACGGCACCCCCGTCCAGATGTGGGAGTGCAACGGCGGTGACGCGCAGAGGTGGACCTACAACGGGTACAAGCTCCGGGCCGCCAACGGCAAGTGCCTGGACCTGGAGGCCAACAGGACCGCGAACGGGACCAGGCTCCAGGTCTGGGACTGCCTGGAGATCCCCGGTCAGCGCTGGCACATGTCGCCCAGCGGCAGTCTGCGGCACATGACGGACCAGGACGACCGGTCCAGGGACGTCTGCATCGACGACCTGAGCGGCCGGACCGCCAACGGCAGCACGGTGGCGGCCTGGGCCTGCGGCTCCGAGGACAACCGGACCGCGCCCAACCAGAACTGGGCCTGGGGCGGCACCCCGCCCACCACCGGCCCGACCCAGCCCGGCAACGGCGCCGACATGTTCCTCAAGCTCGACAACGGGCTGGGCGCCGTCCCGGTCGGCGGCTCCGCCGGGGCCGCGGTCGTCGCCGGGCTCCGGGGCGGCAACGAGTCCAAGTGGAAGGTCGCCCCGGTGGGCGGCGGCCGCTACCGGATCACCAGCTCCTACGGACTGGAACTCACCGAGAGCAGCGGCTACCTGGCCGAGCTCCAGCCGTGGAGCAACTCCTCCCGGCAGAAGTGGGAGCTCGTCGGAGTCGGCAACGGCAAGTACCAGATCCGGATCTCCGACGACGACTGCCTCGCCCACGACTCCGACTTCAAGCAACTCGGCGTGTGGACGTGCAAGCGCGGCTGGCAGCAGGAATGGGTGCTCGAGTCCACGTCCGGCGGCGTGATCACGCCGACCGACCCGACCGGCCCCACCGATCCGACGAACCCGAAGCCCCCGACCGGAGGCGGCTCCCGCGTCCCGACCGAGCGGCCGCTGTTCCTGAAGCTCTCCAACGGGCTGGGCGCGACGGCGCCCAACGAGACCGCGAGCTGGGGTGCGCCGATCCTGGGCGGGATCCTGGGGTACAAGGGGTCCACGTGGACGGTCAAGCCGCTGGGCGGGGACCGCTACCGGATCGTCAACGACCTCGGGTTCAACCTCACCGAGAACCCGGACACCTACGTCGCCGAACAGCAGGCGTGGGGCAACACCCCCAACCAGAAGTGGGAGTTCGTCAGCCTCGGCGACGGCAAGTACCGGATCCGGATCGACGACGACAACTGCCTCACCCACGACTCCGACCACAAGCAGCTCGGGGTGTGGACCTGCGAGGGCGGCTGGAAGCAGGAGTGGTCCTTCCACCTCCTCTGACCGGCGGTCCCTGACCGCACCTGCCCCCGCACCAGGCCGAGGACGTCCGCCCCTCCCGCCGGACGGCCCGGGCCTCCCTCGTCAACGAGGCGGGAGTGATCGCCGGGCACGCCACCCTGGTCGACGTGCCCGGCGCGCCGGCGATTCCGCGCGCGACGCTCTGGAAGCGCTGACGGCCGCGACCCGCGGTCACCCCGGCCCGGCAGGGGCGCGACCCGCGAGCGCGACCGCCCCGTTGCGGACTGCGGGATCAACGACACGTCAGCAGTACTTGAAGGAACTGATCCTGTCGTTGATCCACGACGGCACGGAGGGCCAGTGCTCCCGGGGGCCGATCCTGAACTCCAGCCCTCCGTACCCGTTGTGCTCGTAGAAGCAGATACTGCTCCCCGTGTTGTTCAGCACCGACGACGCGGTGTCCTGCATCCCCGTCCAGAGGGCTCCGTCCCGCTTCAGCTTCCCCATGTCCCCGACGTTCTGGTCCGACGCGATCGACCCGAACTTGGAGCCGCTGGTGGCGCCGACGTAGTCGTTCTCGGACCACAGGCAGACGTGATTTCCGGGGCACGCTCCGGCGCCCTGCCCGATGCCGAGGATCGTGGTGGCGCTCGCGGACGGCGCCGCCGTCATGATCAGTCCGATGACGGCGGCGGCACACAGTCCGAGCCTGACCGAATTCTTGGGCAATTTCCTTACCGTCCGTTCAGGTCTGGGAAGCGTCAGCAGTACTTGAAGGAGCTGATCCTGTCGTTGATCCACGACGGGACGGAGGGCCAGTGTTCCCCGGGGCCGATCTTGAACTCCAGGCCGGAGTACCCGTTGTTCTCGTAGAAGCAGATGCTGCTCCCCGTGTTGTTCAGCACCGACGACGTGACGTCCTGCATGCCCTTGTCCCCGGTGGAGCTACGGGCGAGCTTTCCCATGTCACTGACGTTCTGGTTCGACGCGAAGGAGCCGAACTTGTGGTCATAGACGAACTTCCCCTGAATGAAGTTGCCTTCCGACCACAGACAGACGTAGCCGCTGGGGCACGAGCCGGCCCCGTGGCCGATGTCGAAGACACTGGTGGCGCTCGCGGACGTCGCCGTGGCCACGAACAGCCCGGCCGCGGCAGCAGCACACACTCCGAGCCTCGTCATCGTGCTCTTCGAGAACATGGTCCCTCTCTTCCGGATTCGGCCCGACCGTGCCGATCCTGTGCTTCGGGTGGTTGACTCAGTGGGTTGGTGGATACCGGTTCGTTCGTCGTCCACAGGGCCGACGTGGCCGGATCAGCAGAACTTGAAGGAGCTGATCCTGTCGTTGATCCACGACGGGACGGAGGCCCACTTCTCCGAGGGACCGATCCTGAACTCCAGGCCGCCGTAGCCGTTGTGCTCGTAGAAGCAGATGCTGCTCCCCGTGTTGTTCACGACCGAGGAGGCGGAATCCTGCATGCCCTTCCAGCGGAAGAGCTTGCTCTCGTAGGTGAACTTCCCCATGTCCGAGACGTTCTGGTCCGAACCCACGGCCCCGTAGTCGTACCCGCTCGCCGGATTCCCCCTGACGAAGTTGTTCTCGCTCCACAGGCACACCCAGTTGGCGGGGCACTTGCCGGATCCGGTCTGAATGTCGGTGAGGACGTAGGCGTTCGCACTCGTCGTCGTGGCGGTGACCGCCCCGACCAGCGCGGCAGCGCCCACCGCCACCCGCATCACCGTTCGCCGCAGGTTCCTCATGATCTCCTCCGCCTTCTCCGTCGGCCCTGGCCGGCGCGTCCGCGCCGGCTGCCAGGGGTGTCGCTCCGGCGTGTCCGCCCTCGGAGCAACTCCACTGTGCCGTCGGGGCCGCACGGGCGGCATCAGTCATTTGACTGCTCTCGAACGACTGCTCTCGAAGCCGACGCCGACGCCACACACCGCGGTTACACGTTCACGGCCCCGCCTCCCGGTCGGGAGGCGGGGCCGTGAACACCGTGCGGGCAGCGGCTACCCGAAGCCGCGGGCGTCCTGCTTCAGCGCCGTGTCCACGGTCAGCGCGGTCGCCACGACGAGGCTGAGCAGCGGGTCGGCGAGCGGGCGGTGGATCTGGAGCACGTAGTTGTCGGCCGTGGTGAACATCGTCTTCGCCAGGCCCTCCCAGGTCTTGGTGATCCGGGCGATCTCGGTGTCCGTCCCGTCGACGATGGAGAAGTTCCAGGCCCGCCAGTTCTCCGCCTTGACGGCGCCGACCTTCTGCCCGCCGACCTCCAGCGCGAAATTGATCTTCCCGATGGCGTTCTGCTGAACGATCTGGCCGATCTCTCGGCCGTCCGGACGCTGCACGACCACCCGCGACTTGATGAACTTCGCCGGGCGGGTGAGCAGCAGCACCGGGGTGCCCTGCGCGTCGCGGATCTCCAGCTTGTGAGTCAGGTACTGGTCGAGGGAGGTGAGCAGCCGTATCGCCTTGCGCAGTCCGCTCTGGCCGACCTGGACCACCGAGCCCAGGGTGGCGCCCTGCTGGTCGAAGACCGAGTACTCGTTGGTCAGCTCGATCAGCTTGGCCTTCTGGTTCACCACCAGGACCGGCTCGGAGAAGAGGGTGCCGCCACCACCGTGGACCGGTCCGACGCCCGCCTGCTGCTGCACCTGGCGCTGGACCTTGGCGAAATCGCCGACCGGAGCGGCCGGCTGCCCGGGGATACCGGGCGTGTTCGTGTTCTGGGACATGGCGGGCAGGTTAGGCTCAGTCCTCCTCCGGTAGCCAGAATCGTCTCGAACGGCCCGGGTTCGTCCGAGACCCCGAACAGGGCCTGCAGCCTGCGCGTTCGGGTGTTGCGAGCGACAGCCGGCCGGTGTTCGAAGCCGCGGGTGTGACCGATGTCACGTCAGGAGCCCGCCCGTCTGCGAACGATCCGGCCGCTCGAACCCTTCGGCGACCGCGCCACAGGTGCGCCGGTCGGGGCCCGGGGGTCAGCGGGCGGCGGCGGTGACGAGGGCTTCGATCTCGGGGACGACGGCGGCGGGCGTGGGGAGGGCGTCGTTCTCGGCGCGGAGCCGGAGCGCGCCGGCGCGGAGTTCCGGGTCCGCGACGAGGCGGGCGAGCAGGGCGGCGTCCACGTCGCCCGACGCGGAGCGCAGGCCCGCGCCGGTGGCGGCGAGGGCGTCGGCGACGGCGAAGCTGTCGGCGCCCTGCGGGAGGATGAGCTGCGGCACGCCGGCCTGCATGCCGGTGAGCGTGCTGCCGGACCCACCGTGGTGGATCACCGCGTCGCAGACCCTCAGCAACTCCGCCAGCGGGGTCCACGGCAGCGGGCGGACGTTGTCCGGAAGGGTTCCGAGGTCACTGAGGTCGGCGCCGCCGACGGCGAGCAGGAACTCCGCGTCGACCGAGGCGGCGGCCTCGATCAGGCGGGCGATCGCGTGCACGCCGTCCACCTCCGTGACCACGGTGCCCAGGGTCACCGCGACCCTCGGCCGGACGCTCCGGCGCAGCAGGCCGGCCGGAACCACGCCACCGCCGTTGAAGGGGAGGTAGCGCATCCGCAGCCCGCCCGGGTCGCCGCCGAGCGAGGCCGGGACGACGTTCAGCGCGGTGGACTCGGCCGGGGCGGCCACCCCGTACGCCTCGTAGACGTCGGTGAAGTGACCTGCCAGCCGCGCGGCCAGCGAGAGGCCGGAGATGACACCGAAGTTCTGGAGCGCGGTCGGGATCCCGAGCTTGGCACCGACCAGTTGGGCGGAGGCCAGGCAGGAGTCGTGGACCAGGAGGTCCGCGCCCCAGCCGTCGGCGGTGGCCAGCAGGTCGTCCACGGTGGAGCGCGAGGCGTGGGCGAAGGCCGCGGCGGCCCGTTCGAGGATCTCGTCCTGGGTCATCTCCGGCCGGGCGAAGCGCATGGTCTCGCCCTCGAAGGCCTCGAAGGAGTCCTTGAGGGACCGGCCGTCGCCGATCTCCACGATCGGGAAGCCGGCCCCCCGGATCGGCTCCAACGGCTTCGGGACGGCGAACAGGATCTCGTGCCCGGCGGCCCGCAGGGCCTGCGCGGTCGGCACCATCGGGAACTGGTGGGTGGGCGCGCCCGGGCCGGTGAAGAGTATGCGCACGACAGTCTCCAGGTCGTTCATCGAATGATCGCTGATTCGGAAGGGCGCGGGCGGGGCCCGCACGCGCCATCATCTGATGAACCGTCATCGCTGCTCCCGGTACGATCGATAACCGGACATTCTCGTACCGGGCGGGACGGCAGGGGCCCCGCCCGGCGCGGTCCGCGCGCTCCCCGGCGTTGTCGGAGGCCGCGTTCGCCTGCCCCTGCGCGGGAGCGGACAACGACGCGGCCGCCGGCCGCCCTCGGGTGGAGGGCGGCCGGCGGCCGGAGGTACCACCGGGTTCAGGAGGTCGGGTTCCCGACGAGCTGGACCGGGCCGTTCAGGGTGTTCGGGGTGCAGCCCGGAGCGGCCAGGGTGAGGTGGTCACGGGTGTTCACCACGCTCAGCGGGCCGGTCAGGACGGTGCCGCAGAGCTGCACCGTACCCGCGCCCACCGCCTGGACCGGGCCGGTGATGTCCGAGCCCTTGACCACCAGGCTCGCTCCCGCGCGGACCACGACGGGCCCGGTCTGCCGGGCACCGGTCAGGCAGGTGGTGCCGCGCGAGACGACCAGCGGCCCGGTGTGTCGGCCGGTCACGGTCTCGGTGCAGGCCGGACCGGTCGGGACCTTGGCACGGAAGTCCAGGGCGTAGGCGAGCTTGCCGGGCTTGGCCTCGGTGATCGGGGCGCTCAGCTTGCCGAACTCGCCGCCGGTGGGCTTCTTGCCCGCGTTCCACGGGTTCAGCCGGCCCAGCTCGTCCGCCGTGCGGCCTTCGGTGATCACCGTGTCCCCCGGCACGGCCGACATGGCCTGGGAGGCCGTCCGGACCGCGGCCAGGTACGAGGTGCGGTCGGTCGTGCTGTACGAGCCGGGCAGGCCGATGCCCTGGCCGCGGAGCCAGTCGCCCCAGAGGAACTCCAGGTACTCGGCCGCGCCGTCCGGCACCGAGTAGCCGATGTCCCGGGTGAAGTAGACCAGGCTGCGGTACGGGTCGTCGTGGAAGTACGCCAGGCCCAGGTGCTGCGGCAGCTGCTCGACGGTGATCGGCCGGTTCTGCTCGTCGATCAGGCGGACCCAGTTGCGGGCCCGCATCTCCTGCCAGAAGGCGGTCGGGGACAGGTCGCTGAGGTTGGCCTGGACGACGAGGCGCAGGTGCAGCTCCGGCCCGCCGTCCGGGGCCTCCAGGAAGGAGGTCAGCGTGTGGTGGCCGTCGGTCAGGTAGAGCGCGCCGCCCGGGCCCACCACGACGGTCTTCATCTCCGCGCGACTCGCCTCGGTCTCCTGGCCCAGCGGGACGGTGCAGGTGAACGTCGCCGGGTCGGCGAGCCGCGCGCCCGGCAGCACCGTGGCGGCCACGCCCTGGCCGTTGGTCTCGCACCAGTCGTCGAAGCGCTTGTTGGCGGCGCCGTTCAGCTCGTCCTTGGGAGAGGTGTAGCGGCCGAGCTTGTAGTACACCTCGTCGTAGCCGACCGAGGGCTGGGTGGGGCGCACCTGGTCCAGGGTCACGTCCAGCAGGTCGCCCGGCCGGGCCCCCAGCGCCCCTCCCGGCGCCGTCGCGCCGGCCGGGCCCGCCGGGGCGGTGGCCACACCGGCGGTAGCCGCTCCGGCCGGGGTGGCGAGACCCGCCAGGCCGCCCAGCGCGAGCATGCCGGCCGCCGCGGCGGCGAGCGCGCTGCGGCCCGGGCTGCGGCGCGGGGGGACGGGCGCGGGGACGGGGCCGGTGCTCATGGTTCTCCTGCGGCTCGACGGCTGAAAGCGATCACTGCTGGCGCACATCCATCCATCACTCCCGGCTCGACGGGTGGCCGCAGGGCGTCCCCGGGGTTGCGGGTGCGTGAACCCTGGTCGTCGCCGTTCGCAGGGCCGGGGTCGGGACCGGGACCGGGGCCGGCCTCGCGGTCGTAGCGGCGCGCGGTGACGCCCTGCCACCGCGATGACCGCGTGCCGCCCGAGCCGGGAGCGCCGCCCCGTCCGACCTGCCGAAGCCTGCGCCCCGCACCCCCGGATGTTATGGGCCGCTGACATTGGCGCGGCCGGTGCCGCCGCTCACATACTCCTGTGAACGGCAGGTTGATGGGCCACCGACAACCCGAATCGGGTGTCCGGCCCTCCCCCTCCGCTCCCCCGACACCCCTCACCCGAAGGAACCCCCATGCGCCTTTCCCGACCCCTGTCCGCCGCGGGAATCGCCCTCGGCCTGGTCATCACCGCACCGGCGTTCATCGGCACCGCCGCGGCCGCCCCGACCCCCATCGTCGGCGGCGAACAGGCCACCTCCACCTACTCGTTCATGGGATCCATCCAGGTCAACGGCGGCCACTACTGCGGCGCCTCGCTCATCTCGCCCGAGTGGATGGTCACGGCTCTGCACTGCACCTACGGCCGCAGCGGCCCGCTCCAGCCCTCCGCCCTGCGCATCCGGATCGGCTCCAACGACCACCTCAGCGGCGGCACCCTGACCGGGGTCTCGCGGATCGTCCGCCCCTCCAACGACCAGAGCATGGCAGGCCAGGACATAGCCCTCCTGCGCCTCAGCAGCAGGGTCACCAACACGCCCGTGCCGATCACCTCCACCACCCCGCCCGACGGCTCCGCCACCCGGCTGCTCGGCTGGGGGCAGACCTGCCCGCAGAGCGGCTGCTCCACCTCCGCGCCCCGCTACCTCAAGCAGCTCGACACCAAGGTGCTGCCCGACAGCTCCTGCAGTGACATGGTGAACAGCCGCGAGCTGTGCATCGCGGGCACCACCTCCGCCACCGCCTGTTACGGCGACTCCGGAGGCCCGGCCCTGATCACCCGTAACGGCCGGCGCGAACTGGCCGGCGCCACGAGCCGCAGCGGCACCGACAGCGACACCTGCGGAGTCGGCGGCGCCATCTACACGGACCTGGCGTCCTGGCGACCCTGGATCCAGGAGTACACCGGCGCCCTCTGAGCCGTCGCTCCTGCGGCGCGACCCCCGCACGAGGGGTCGGGCCGCCGGACCGCGAGAAGAAGACCCCTCAGGTGCGGACCGACGCCCCACACATCACGCACCACGTCTCACGTCCCGCGTTTCACGCCAGAACCGTGG
>NZ_JBEXNT010000060.1:0-52776 GCF_040611255.1 Kitasatospora sp. NPDC002965
AACGGCAACGGCAACGCACCCGTCCTGCTGCTCACCGGAGGCACCCCCACCCCGTCGGCCGCACTCGTCGGCCCGCTCGCCGACCAGGCCATCAGATCCCTGCACACGGACACCCTGATCCTCGGCGCCCACGGCGTCTCCGAACGCGCCGGCCTCACCACCCCCAACCTCGCGGAGGCCCAGACCAACCGGACCCTGATCGCCTCGGCCCGCAGGGTGGTCGTCGTCGCCGACCACAGCAAGTGGGACGTCGTCGGCCTCAGCGCCTTCGCCACGCTCCCCGAGATCGACTGCTTCGTCACCGACACCGAACTCGCCCCCGCCGCACAGGCGGTGCTGAGCGAGACCACCGGGCGGCTCGTCCTCGTACGGACCTCGCCCCCGGCCCCGGCAACCTGAACAGAAGCGCCACCGCGCCCTTGATCCTTCCCGCTGCCGACGCGGTGCTAGGGTGCCCTGAATGAGGCAGTACAGCCCGTCCCGTCCTCCGTGGAAACTGCCGGTTCGATGGGAGCTGGGTGTGCACGACCTCGGTGGTGAACCGGCCCTCCCCGGGGCACGGGAGTCCTCCTTCGCAGGACGCGCCGCGGAACTGCGGACGCTGCTCGGCGCGGTGTCCGACGTACGCCCGGCGGTGGTCCTGGTGGAGGGGGAGGCCGGGATCGGCAAGTCGCGGCTGGTCGCGGAGGCCACGTCGGTCCTCGCCGACCGCGGCCTGCGAGTCCTGACGGGCGGCTGCCATCCACTGCGCGAGCCGCTGGCGTACGGGCCGGTGATCGACGCGCTGCGCCGGGTCGGACCGTGGCTGCCGCCGGCCGAGCGACTGGGCGCGTCGACGGGCGCCCTCGCACCGCTGCTGCCGGACCTCGCCGGCGCCCTGCCCCCGGAGCCGCCACGAGTGGAGGCCGGGACCTCCGGAGCCGGTGTGCAGCGGTTCCGGGTGGTGTCGGGGGTACGGACCCTGCTGGAGGCGGTGGCACCGGCGGTCCTCGTGGTCGAGGACGTCCACTGGGCGGACGAGGCCACCCGGGAACTGCTGCTCCTCCTCGCGATGGACATGCCGACGGACTCGGCGCTGGTGATGACCTACCGGGCGGAGGAGCTCCCGGCCGGCCGGCCGGTGCTGGGGGCACCGTTCCGCCGCCCACCCGGGACGGGCGGCGCGGAGATCCGGCTCGGCCGACTGGGCGAGACCGAGCTGAGA
Organism: Kitasatospora sp. NPDC002965; assembly: GCF_040611255.1. NCBI lineage: Bacteria > Bacillati > Actinomycetota > Actinomycetes > Kitasatosporales > Streptomycetaceae > Kitasatospora > Kitasatospora sp. NPDC002965. Next base: position 1,205 of record NZ_JBEXNT010000060.1, read on the forward strand.
ACGATGGCCCGGGACCTGCTCGGCGGCGAGCCCGCGCCGGAGCTGGTGCGAACCCTGCTCGAACGCAGCGGCGGCCTGCCGCTGGTGATCGAGGAGGACCTGCTCACCCTCACGGACTCGCCGGCCGGCACCGACCCGGGCGCGCTGCGGGTGCCGCGAAGCCTCAACGAGGTACTCGCCGAACGACGAGCCCGGCTGGGCCCGGACGCGACCGCCCTGGTGGACGCCGCCGCGGTCCTGGCCGTTCCCGCCGGGGAGTCACTGCTCGCCCTGTCGGCGGGCCTGGACGAGGACCGCACCGCCGCCGCCCTGCAAGCCGCGACGGCCGCCGCCGTGCTGCGTCAGACCGGCCCGGACACCTACACGTTCGCGCACGTCCTCGCCCAGGAGGCGGTCTACGACTCCCTCCCCGGACCGGTCCGCCACCGGAACCACCGGCGGGTCCTGGCGGCACTGCAGACGCTCGACCCACCGCCGCTGGTGCAGATCTCCCACCACGCCCGCGCCCTGGGCGACCGGGCGGCCTGGCTGCCCCGGGCCCAGGAGGCCGCCGACCAGGCCCTCGCGGTCGGCGACCACGGCACCGCCGCCGCACTGCTCCAGGAGATCCTCGACCAGCCCGGCCTCACCCCCGAACAGCTCAGCCGCGCGGCGACCGCCCTGGCCTTCTCGGTCTCCGCCGGCACGCAGTACACCGCCACCACCGCCGCCCTGCGCCGGATCATGCGGCTGCCCGGCCTGAGCGCGCCGGTCCGCGCAACGATCCGGACGAGTCTGGGCGCCATCATGATCTACCGGGGCGGTGAATTCTCCGGCGAGGAGGAAGTGCTGGCCGCCCTGACGGAGGCGGGGGACAGCGATCCGATCGCCGCCGCCAGGCGGCTGGCCCTGCTGGCCCTGTCGGAGACGGGACGGTTCGCCCTCGCGGAACAGCGGGCCATGGTCGAACGGGGCCGCTCCCTCCTGGCCGCTCACGAGGACCGCCAGGCCCGGGCGATGCTCGACCTCGCGCAGATGTCCCTGCTGAGCACCGCCGCCGACCCCGCGGTCCCCGCGCTGCTGGCGGCGCTGCCCCGCGAGAGCACCGACCTGCAGGTACTCCAGAGCACCGCGATGATCGTCTGCGGCTCCGCCGGCCGCTCGATCGCGGTCGGGAACGACGCCCGGGCCGCCGCCGCCATCACCGGGGCGAGAGCCATGGCGCCGGGCAGTCGGCTACCCATGGTGGAGCTCTACCTGGACTGCCATCAGATCATGGCCGACTGGCAAGCCGGGCGCTGGGACGACGCGGAACGTGGCCTCACGGCCTTCCAGAAGCGCTACCCCCAGAGCCAGGTGGGCTCCGGCGGGCTGTCGGCCACCGTGCGCGGCCTCACCGCCGCCGCCCGTGGGCGCACCGCCCAGGCCGCCGCCGAGTTCGACGAGGTGCTCACCCGGGGTCTGCACCTGGACTCGCTCGCCGCCGCCGCCGGCGCCGCCCGCCTCCACCTCAACCGCAACGACCCCCACGCCGCCTGGCGGGCTCTGACCGACCCGCACGACTTCCTGACCTTCCTCGACCGCAAGGAGGCCTGGGCCCACGCCTGGGACCTCGTCCCCACCGCCGTCGAAACCCTCCTCGCCCTCGACCGCACCGACGAGGCCGAGGCCCTGACCGCGCGCCACACCACCGGGACCGAGGGCCGCGACGCGCCCGGCGCCGCCGCCGAACACCACCTGTGCCACGGCCTGCTCCTGCAAGCCCACGACCCCGACGCCGCGATGGCCGCCTTCGACCTCGCGGCCGCACGGTGGACCGCCATCGGCCGCCCCTACCCCGCCGCCCTCGCCGCCGAACGCGCCGCCCGCACCCGCACCGACCTCGACGACGTCTCCACCCACCTCACCGCACCGATCGCCACCTTCGAACACCTCGGCGCCACCTCCGACGCCGCCCGCTGCCACCGCACGCTGCGGGAACTCGGCAAAGTGACCTCCAACCCCCGCGGCCGGGCCGGCTACGGCGACCGCCTCTCCCCCCGCGAAGAACAGATCCGCGACCTCCTCACCACCGGCGCCACCAACAAGGACATCGCCGCCGCACTCTTCCTCTCCACCCGCACCGTCGAGAACCACGTCGCCCGCATCCTCGCCAAACTCCGCACCACCCGCGCCGACCTCACCCGGACGAGCGGCGAGAGGGACTGACGTCCGGTCCACCACCTGGGAGGTGGGCCCGGGTCGTCGAGGCGAGCGCTGCGGCGAGCCGGCCAGGACGTCCAGCGCCTGACGGCGGGCCGCTGTCCGCGGCGGAACCGATCGGGATCGACCCACCGGCCGGTGACCCGGCAGGGACGCCGGCTGTCCCGACGAGGGTGCCGGCCCGCGCGGCACCGGGCAGACCAACGGCAGCCCCGGCCCCGACCGGCCTGATCACGGTTGCGTAACGCGACGGGCTCCCGCCCCGGCTTCCGGCTCCTTTCCAGCGAAGCGGTGCACACCCGTGGAACACCCGGCGCAGCCACCCGCCCCGGGCCTCCGCCGTCCGTCGGGCCGCCGCCCGCCCGGCGGTCCGAACCGTTCACGAACCGCCCCGGAACGACGCACCGGCAGCGCAGCCGGCGGCAAGGAACCGTCAACCGTCCCGAAGGAACAGCATGCCGCTCCGCCCGAGTCCGACGACCGCCCGCAACGCCCGACGGCTGGCCGGCGCCGTGCCCCTTGCCCTCCTCACCCTCGGCGCGACCATCGCCCCGGCCGCCGCGGACGACTCCAGGTCGTACGACTTCGAGAGCATCGCCGCCAAGGAATGGCCGTTCAGGGCCGTCAACGGCTACGGCGCCGTGGCCACCGCTCCCGCGCCCGGGCGGGCCGGCACCGCGGCGAGGTTCAACGTGCCCGACGACGGGAAGTCGTTCCGCTCCGAACTCGCCCTCAAGGGCCTGAGTGCGGGGACTCACCGCTTCGGCTTCTCCCACTACCTTCCGAACGAGTGGAAGCAGGTCGACGACGACATCATCGTCGCCCAGTGGTTCAGCACCCAGCCGGACAGCGAAGGGGTCAAGCCGGTCGTCGCGCTGGCGGTCCACGGCGGCGAGTGGCGGCTCAAGGTGCACTGGCTCAAGGACCTGGCCACCTTCGAGGAGTACGAGTCGGTGCTCCCGCTCGGCACGGTGCAGCTCGGGCACTGGAACCGCTGGGCCCTGGACATCACCTGGTCCACCCCGTCCACGCCCGGCTCGATCACCGTCACCCGGGACGGTGTCCAGGTCGGCGCCCATCGCGGCGACAACAACTACCACCGCGGCGAGCCGCCGCACTTCAGGACCGGCGTCTACCGTCCGGCCTGGCGGCCGGAGAAGCCGAAGCACCCGACCGGCGGACCGGACATCGTGCTGTTCGTCGACGACATCGTCATCACCTCGGGGCCGGCGGGCGCCCCGGCCCCGGCGGTACCGACCCCGGCGGTCCCCGTGGCCCCCACGACACCGGCGGCGTCGGCTCCGGCCTCCGGCGCCGCGCGCACGAGCCCCGCCGCCCCCGTGTCCGGCCCCGCCTCGTCGGCACCCGCCGCAGCAACACCCACCGCGTCCGCACCGGCCGCGACCACGTCCGTGAGGTCCACGCCCCCCACCCCGACGGCCACCGGGACCACGGCCGCCGCGGCCCCGGCCGGCACCGCCTCGTCGGCTCCGGCGGACGCGGCCCCCGCAGGGCCGTCGACCGAGTCCGGCCCGGCGACCTCCTCCCCCGAGCTCTCCAGCACCGGGGCGAGTACGGACATCGCGCTCGTGGGGGGAAGCGTCGCCGTCGTCGTCGGCACCTTCCTGCTTCGCCGCCGCAAGCAGGCGGGCCGTCATCGGTGAGGCCCCACCGCCCCGATCGGCCGAGTGCGGGCCACCCAGGCACGGGGCCCGGGCGGCCGGCGGGACCGGCGGGACGCACTCCGGGCCCGCGGAGGGCCCGCTCATCCCGATGAACGGACCGGGAGAGATCGGCCGGCCGGCTCAGCCGTCGGGTCGAGCGCGTCGCGCAGCATGGTGCGTGAGGTAATGCCGAGCCGCTCGTAGATCTGGTACAGGTGCGCTCCGACGGTCCGGTGTGAGAGGAAGAGGCGCTCGGCGATCTGCTTGTTGGTGAGTCCGGACGCGGCGAGGCGGGCGATCTGCAGCTTCTGCGAGGTCAGTCCGTGGATGCCCGGGGCCGCGGGCCTCGACCTCCGGGAGCCCGTCGCCCGAAGCTCGTTCATCGCGCGTTCGGCCCACGGCCGCGCGCCCAGCTCCTCGAAGGTCGCCAGCGCGGCGCGCAGTTGGGTTCTGGACTCGGAGGTCGTGCGGGCGCGGCGCATCCGTTCGCCGTAGGCGAGTCGGACCCGGGCGTGGTCGAAGCGCCACCGGTCGCCCCCGGGGGTGTCCACCGCCAGGGCGAAGAGACGCAGGGCCTGCTCGTCGTCGTCGGTGCACAGGGCGGCCGAGGCCTCCGTCAGCATGGCGTGGCGGGAGGACACGGTGGTGATGCCGGCCTCGCGCATGGCCCGGACGTGTGCGGCGGCCTCCTCGCGCCGGTTGATCCGGACGGCGGCTTCCACGAGGTTGGCGGCCACCCACAGGGCGTGGGGGGTGTGCGAGGCCAGGGTTCCGGCCGGGCTCACCGCGTCGGCGTGGTCGTAGGCGAGCGTGAAGTCCCCGCGGCCCAGGGCCGCGACGGCGGCGGCGTGGTGGGCGTAGTGGGCGGCGCAGGGCGCACCGTGGTCCGTGGCCCAGCCGATGATGACGTCGGCCGTCGCGAGACTCTCGTCCGCGTGGCCCCGGGCGCCGAGGACGACGGACCTGATGTAGAGGAAGTACCAGGCGAAGGCGCTGTATCCGTGCTCCTCGCACGCCTGCAGGCCCTCGTCGGCGAGGTCCAGGGCCTCGTCCCACAGTCCGGTGAGGTAGTCGTCCAGGCACAGGTGGATGAGCGCGGAGATGTAGCGCCTGGCCGGGCCGCCCTCGCGTCCCGCCCGCACCACCTGCCAGGCCGGTTCGCGGACCTCGCCGAGGCGGTCGAGGTAGAGGGCGCCCGTGCCGACGCGGGTGATCCGCACCGGGTCGGGCTCACCGGCCAGGGAGGCCACGAGGACGTCGAGTTGTCCGTGCGCCGCAGCCCCGGTGCGGGCGGGGTCGGAGAACGTCCGTCCCAGGACGGCCAGGATGGGGGGCGGCTGGGGGGTGAGGCGTCCCACCGCCCGGTAGTAGACCTGCCACAGGTCGTGCCGGGCGCCGAAGAAGCAGACCACGGCCAGGACGTGCAGCGCGTCGACGAGCGCCTTGTCGCCGGCGCGGTACCGGTGGGTGCCGGCCGCGGACTCGATTGCCTCGCTCAGCAGCCGGTGGGCCGTGGCCACGTCGCCGTTCCCGTTGAGGAGGAGCAGGGCCGAGGCGGTGGCGGAGTGGAGGGAGTCCTCGCCCTCCGGGGCGGCCTGGCGGGCGTCGTCCAGGAGGCGTCGGGCGCTGGAGAGGGCTCCGGTGGACTCCGCTCCCAGGTAGGCGGCTTCGGCGAGGCGACGGCTGCGGTTCGGCCCTTCGGGAGAGAGCGAGGCCGAGCGGATCAGCGTCCGCATGGCCCCGGCGGCGTCCCCGCGACGCAGGGTGAGGCCCGCGGCGTGCTCCAGGAGCGCGGCGACCTCCTCGTCGGGCTCCAGGGTGGCCTCGCCCAGGTGCCAGGCTCGGCGCTCCGGCCGGTCGGCCAGCACGTGGGCCAGCGCCGCGTGCGCGGCGCGCCGTTCACCGCTCAGCGCCTGCCCGACCACGGCGGAGCGGATCAGCGGATGGCGGAACCCCAGCCGCTGCCCGCCCTCCTCGATGTGCACCAGCCGCTCGCGCTCGACCGGCGCGAGGTGCTCCAGGCCGTGCCCGGCCGTGGCCCGGCGGGCGGCTGCCTGCAGTACGCCGAGGTCGCCGGTCCCTTCCAGGGCCGCGAGCAGGAGGAGGCTCCGGGAGGGGGCCGGCAGCCCTGCGACCCGGGAACCGAACAGCGTCTCCAGTCGCCGGGTGAGGGGCAGCACGGCGGGCGAGTCGGCAGCCGCGGGCCGCAGCACGGCCGGCAGTTCCAGGAGCGCCAACGGATTGCCGCCCGCCTCGGCCAGCAGTCGGCGACGCGCACCGCGGGCGAGCCCCGGGAACCGGCTGCCGAGCAGCCGGGCCGCCGACTCGTCGTCGAGGGGCGGGAGGTCGTACGCGGGAAGGCCACCGGTCTCGTGCGGATGCGCGTCGCCGGTGCGCGCCGCCGCCACGAGGCTGACGCCCAGACCGCCCAGACCACTGAGCCGCCGGGCGACGAAGCCGAGCACCGCGGCACTGGCACGGTCGACCCAGGGAAGGTCGTCGACGACGATCAGCAGCGGCCTCCCGTCGGCCACCGTCTGAAGGAGCCGCACCACGGCGTTGGAGACGAGCAGCTGGTCCGGCGGATCCCCGTTCTCGAAGCCGAGCGCCACGCGCAGCGCGCGGCGCAGGTCCGCGTCCAGGTCCTCCAGTGCACCCAGGGCCGGGAAGAGGAGCTGGTTGAGGCACGAGTAGCCGCAGTCGGCCTCGAATTCCAGGCCCGCCGCCCTGAGCACCGCGACACCGTCCGCACCCGCGGAGCCGGCGAGCGCGTCCAGCACGGCGCTCTTCCCCACACCGGCCTCCCCGGCCAGCAGCAGCGCACCACCGCCCGCCCCGAGGCGCAGCCGCTCTCGCACCCGTCGCAGGTCGGCGTCCCGGCCGACCAGCGGATCCCCGACGCCGGGCGCGCCGGGCACATACCCATCCCCCATAACCGCCCCTCCCCAGGACCGACCCCGCCGCTCGTGCGCCGGAACGGATCTCCGTCGAGGAGCATCGTCCGCGCGGCCGTGAGCACCCGGGCCGCGTCCAGTATGCCGGACCAAGATCGCGGACGCGGCCGGGAGGACGCGGAGACGGACCCGGGGGTCCGGCCGCTCCCCGGGGTCTCCGACCGACGTCGTGCGCACTCACCGGCGGGCTTCCACCGGACTGTGGCACGTCATCGGCCGACAATCAACTCGCCCTCTGATCAGCATCTTTGGACTTGCCGGTCCATTTTCTGCCGCCTAACGTGCTGATCGATCCCCCGCGACGAACCCGCACTGGAAGGTGTCATCCCATGCACGCGATCCGTATCGAGGAACACGGTGGCCCCGAGGTCATGCGCTGGACCGAACTGCCGGACCCGGTGCCCGGCCCCGGCGAGGCACTGGTCCGGCTCGGTGCCGCCGGCGTGAACTACATGGACGTCGGCGCCCGGGCCGGGGGCGGCCCCGGCTGGGCGGCCCCCGCCGTCCTCGGCGCCGAGGGAATGGGCTACGTCACCGCCCTCGGGGACGGGGTGCGGGACCTGGCCGTCGGTGACCGGGTGGCCTGGTTCTACCACCCCGGCAGCTACGCCGAGCTGCTCGCCGTGCCCGCGGACACGCTCGTCAAGGTGCCCGACGGCATCGACGACGAGATCGCCGCCGCCGTGATGATGCAGGGCCTCACAGCCAGCCACCTGAGCACCGAGACCTACCCGATCGGCGCCGACGACACCGCCGTGGTGCACGCCGCGGCGGGCGGCGTCGGCCTGCTGCTCACGCAGATGATCAAGTCCCGTGGCGGCCGGGTGATCGGTCTGGTCTCCCGGGAGGAGAAGGTACCCGCCGCCGAGGAGGCCGGCGCCGACCACGTCCTCGTCCACTCCGGCGCCGGATTCGAGGACCGGATCAGGGAGCTCACCGGCGGGCGCGGCGCGGACGTCGTCTACGACGGCGGCGGCGCGGGAACGTTCCACTCCTCCCAGGCGGCCCTGCGCCCGCACGGCGTGCACGCCTACTACGGCCCCTTCATGGGCGTCCCGACACTGCGGCCCACCGACCTGCCCGACAGCATCCTGCTCACCTACCCCGTCGTGCACCACCACGTCGCCACGCGCGAGGCCCTGGTGCGGCGCACCGGCGAGGTGTTCGACCTGGTCCTGGACGGGCGGCTCACCCCCCGGATCACCGGCCGCTACCCGCTCGCGGACGCCGCCCGCGCCCACGCGGACATAGAGTCCCGCCGTACCACCGGCAAGCTTCTGCTCCTGCCCTGACCGCCCGCCACCCGCTCCGGCCCGCGCCCCGCGCCCTGTGCCCGCGCCGCCGCCGGCCCGCTTCGACGGAACACACCAGCCCGCCCCGGGAGGATCCATGACACTGACCCGCAAGGGCGCCGCGACCAGGCAGCGCATCGTCGACGGCGCGGCCGAGCAGATCCGCGAACAGGGAGTGTTCGCGGTGCGGTTGGAGGACGTCATGGCCCGTACCGCGACCAGCAAGAGCCAGCTCTTCCACTACTTCCCCGGCGGGAAGGACGACCTGCTCCTCGCCGTGGCGCGCCACGAGGCGGACCAGGTCATCACCGACCAGCAGCCCGAACTCGGCTCCCTCACCTCCTGGACCGCCTGGGACGAGTGGCGCGGCAAGGTCCTCGCCCGCTACCGCGGCCGGGGCAGTGACTGCCCCCTCCACACCGCGCTGGCGCAGCTCGGCGGCACCACGGACGCCGCCAGGGTCGTAGCCGGCGAACTGCTCGACCGGTGGCAGCACCAGCTCGCCACCGGCATCCGCCACATGCAGTCCCACGGCGGAATCGCGCCTGAACTGGACGCCGACCGGGAGGCGGCGGCTCTGCTCGCCGGCATTCAGGGCGGCGTACTGATCCTCATGACCACGGGCAGCTCCGCCCACCTTGAGGCGGCCCTCGACTCCGGCATCGCCCACCTGCGCGCCTCCGCCCGCCGGCACCGCTGACCACTCACCGCCCGGTGCCGCCACGGACCGGCCCACCTGCCCGGCTCACGCAGGCGCGGCCGGGGGTGGGCAGCCGCCGGGCCCGGGCAGGAGGGCCGAAGGTGCGGCGGGCGCACGGTGGGGGCACCGTGTACCCGCCGCGACGGGTCAGTCGATGGCGTCGAGGACCTTGCCGAGGTCGACGAACTTGAAGCCGGTCGCCTCACGGTCGCCGTCGGCAGGGGTCTCCTGGCCGTCCTGGACGACCAGCAGGCCGTGGGGGTAGCGCGCGCCGAGAGGTGCGTTGAGGGCGGCGGCGCCGTCGCAGACCTCGGAGCCGTCGAGGGTGGTGGAGGCCGCAGTGATGCGGAAGGCGCCCTCGAACTCGTTGTCGTCGTCACGCTCACGGTCGTAGGCGACGAAGGTGTTGTCACCCTGGCTGGAGGCGAGGAGATAGCCGTCGCCGTCCGGCTCGGTGATCAGGGTGAGCCCCTCGACGTCGGCCGTCAGGCGCTTGCCGCCGTAGCCCGGGTCGGCGCCCGGGGTGCACTCCTCGGTCTCCGCGTCGTACGTGCCGGGCACACCGTACTCGCGCACCTTGTCGATCAGCGTCGGCGTGCCGGTGAGGCCCGCGTCGATGCGCCAGATGCCGACGTCCTCCTGTCCCGCGTACAGGGTGCCGTCCGCGGGGTCGACGACCATGCCCTCGACCTGGGGCAGTTCGCCCGGCTCGGCACAGGGCGTCCAGGAGGTGCCGTTCGGCAGACGGAAGGAGGACGGCAGGTCGATGGTGCGCACCTGGCGGTAGTCCACCGTGCCGTTCGGGGTGGCGATCAGCTCCAGCAGGGCGAGGCGGGTGCGGTTGCGCTGGCTGACCACCGCGTAGGAGCGGCCGGTGTTGCGGTCCGTCCAGGTGGCCAGGCCGTAGGCGGTCTTCTGGTCGTTGATCTCGGCCTGGTCGGCGGAGAAGACCGGGCGTACGGCGGGGTCGGTGACGTCGGTGAGCGGGCCACCGGGCTTGTCCCGGTCGATGCGGTAGATCCGCAGCCGGTCGTTGCCGCGGTCGCTGACCACCGCGACGTCGGCGCGGCTGCCGGCCAGGCGCAGGCCCTGCACCAGGTCGACGTTGTTGAAGCGGCCGGGGGCGTCGTCGGCGCCCGGACCGGCGGGGGCGGGGATCGACTGCACCTGGCGGGCGTCCAGGTCGTAGACCCGCAGGCCGCCCTGCTTGGCGGTGGCGACGACCAGGCTGCGGCCCGGGTCGGCGTTGTTGCGCCAGATCGCCGGGTCGTCCGCGTTGGCGTCGCCGCCGGCCTCGTCGTCGTACAGCGGGGCGGTCTCGGCCTTGGGCCGGATGCTGCTGATCGAGGAGGCCTGCGCCGGGAGGGCGACGGAGACCGCGAGGGCTGTGCAGAGCACGAGCGTGGAAGCGCGAGCGGCCAGACGTATCGTCATGTTTCTTCCTTGATGAGGGGTTTGCCCTGACAAGGAAGACGCTCGCGGGCCCATCTGCCATCCCCGCGACCAAATGGTATCCGATAGCTGAACACGTTGCGAAGCCCTGGGAGTCACTCTCCGCCACCCTGCGGACCCCGGAGGCACCTCCCAGGTGACGAAGCATCAGAGCCTCAACCGACCAGGGGCTCCAGTACGAAGACGGGGATCACCCGGTCGGTCTTCTTCTGATAGTCGGCGTACGGCGGGTACGCGGCGACCGCGCGATCCCACCACTCGGCCTTCTCGTCGCCGGTGACCTCACGGACCGTCATGTCCCGTCGCACGGCGCCGTCCTGGAGCTCGACGTGCGGGTCGGACTTGACGTTGAAGTACCAGACCGGGTGACGCGGGAAGCCGCCGTTCGAGGCCACGGCCGCGTACCGCCCCTCGTGCTCCACGCGCATCAACGGGGTCTTGCGGATCTTGCCGCTCTTCGCGCCGCGCGTCGTCAGAATGACGACGGGCAGGCCCGTGTCCCAGAGCGTCGCTCCCTGCCTGCCGTCCGAACTCTCGTACAACTCGACCTGATCGGCCACCCACTGCACCGGACCCGGCTCGTACTCGCCTTCAAGAGGCATCGCGTTCACCCCATCGTCACGTCATGAAGTGCGGTGTCCGACAGGCGGTCAGGTACGACGCAAAGTGCCCACGACCAGCAAGAAGAAGAATTGTCGAGGCCGCTGCTTCCACCCCGGTCGGAGTCACCTCCCAGGTGGGGAAGCATATCGGGTACCACCCGCGTGTGGTATCGGGTGCTTACCCGTGTGTTCGCGGCGCCGGCCTCCGAAGTGCGTCCGGAGGTGGCGGTCCGCCGACTGCCGACCCGCGTCGAAGGCGACACCTCGCGTGACCGGTCCCGGGCCAAACCCGGTGACATGCGGGTGCTGTCCAGGGAGACTGGCGACAGACGTGTACGAGCAGTCGAAGGCCGAAGGGCAACGAGTGGCACTGGCGAAGAAGGGTTCCCGCCGCATCGTCGTCGACGGCGTCGAGTACCGCTGGCGAGTGAGCAGGAAGCCGTGCTGCGACTACGACGGCATCACCTTGGGCTACATGGTGGAGGACGCGGCCTGTCCCGGAACGACGCTCGTCGTGGAGACCGGGCGGCCGGCCGTGCTCGAACCGAACATGCTGCCGTCCGAGGTGGTCCTGCCGCGCGAAGTCGCCGCAGGCATTCGGGCCGCGCGGTCGAACGGCTGGACGCCCAGCTCCAACGGTTCGCCGTTCAAGCTGCACCTTTCCGCTGCCTGACCGGGCCGTGCCGAAAGAGGCACGGCAGCACGGGCGGGCAACCGGTCTCCCACGGGATCCCGGTGCGCCGGTCCACCAGCCGACAGATCACCACCTCCCGGGCGTCAGCCGACTACGCCGGGGCCCGGGCCCGTGCCCCGCTGCCGCTCAGGCACCCGTGGGGGCGTCAGACCCTCCCGGGGGTGCCACCGGCCGCGGCAGACAGGTGGGAGTTCCGGACGGGCCGGGTGTGGCGGTGGCGCACGGGTCCGGATACATCGGCCCGATCAGTGAGATGCGGCTGATCCGGTACGGCCCCTGCCCGTACCAGCCGTGGAAGTGGACGGTCACTTCGTGGGAGTTCCCGATGGCGACGTTGGCCCGCAGACCGGTCCAGTCCGCCGCCCCGTCGGCCCAGAGCTGGACCTCGCCCGTGCCCGTACCGGTGCCGGTGATGCGCACGAAGGCGTACGCGCCGGACACGTACGCGGAGAAGTCGTAGCTGGTACCGGCCACGACGGCGACCTTCTGGAAGCAGCCGGCGTAGTCGTGGCTGCCGGGCCGGCCCTCGACGCCCCGGGCGAGTTGGACGACGTCGCCGTCGCAGGACCAGCCCTGGGCCAGGGGGCTCCCGAAGTCACCGTTCCTCATCCACTCCAGGGGTGCCGGCTGGGCGGACGCGGAGCTGCCTGCGGCGAAGGCCGCCGCCCCGGCGAGGACGAGGGCGCCGAGGGCGGCGCCGATCGGGCTTCCGCCATGGGCGTGGCGACTGCGGCTACGACTACGGTTGCGACTGGACGAACGCATGGCGTCTCCGATGTGGGGGGTGTCCGGACGGTGCGGGAGCGGGAGCGGGGGTCCTCGGGCGGTCAGGGAATGTAGGTGCGCGAGCAACTCGCGCCGGGCGAGGGAGACCCCGGGCCGGGGCTCGCCGTCTGCGGGTCCGGCTCGCCGCACGGGCTCGGGGTGACGCCGGGACCGACGAAGGACACCCCGCGCACGCTGTAGGGGGCTTGCTCGTACCAGCCGTGGAAGTAGACCGTCAGCTCGGTGGTGTCCGGACCGGTGGCGACCTCCACCGTCAGGGTGTTCCACTCGCTCTCGTTCGACCAGGTGGCGGCGCTCTCGCCACCCGTGCCGGAGGCGCCCACGAAAGCGTACGATCCGCGCACCGAGGCGTTCAGGGTGTACCGGGAGTCGGGCTGGACCCGGACCTTCTGCGTACAGCCCGCGTAGCTGGTGGCGGTCGGCCGGCCGGTGATGTGGTGCTGGTGCGGGACGGTGCTCCGCGAGGCGTTCGGCTCGCAGTCCCAGATCCACGGGTAGGAGTCGAAACGCCCGTTGACGATCAGCTCGACGTTCGGCAGGGGCGACGCCGCCGAGGCGGCCGGCGCGAGGGTGGAGCCGCCGAGGGCGAGTGCGGCCGCGAGGCCGAGGAACAGGCCGACACGGCCGGTACGGCGGATCGGGCGGGTGGATGCGCGCATGCCGTCTCCGGATGGGGAGTGCCAATGGGGCGGCGGTGCGAGGGAGTTGCCCACACCCTGGTGGATTCCGACCACCTCCGTCAAGGGGAGGCAAAGAAGGCGAGGTTGTCCCCCTGCCCCGCCGCCGGGCGACAGTGCCTGCGAGACGGCCATGCGGACGCCGAAGCGCTCCGCCCTTCCACAGACGCGGGTATGCCGCCGGTCATTCCTGACCGGCGGCATACCCACCCACGGCGTCACCCGGCTCCCACCCCTACCGGGTACGCTCTCTCGGCCGCCGCGCGGAACCGGGCGCCCGGGGTGATCACCTGCCCGCGTGTCCGGGCCTCGCGTGAACCGCCCTACGCGCGGGAGACCGTGAAGCCCACCGCCGCATTGTTGCCGCTGCCACCGCTGCGGACACAGGAGTAGTAGACGGGGACGGTGCAGGAGTAGCTGTTGGAGCCCGCGTACGGGTTGTTCCAGTGCACCGTCACGGCGCCGACTCCGGCGAGGTTGTACTGGACCTCGCCCTCCGTGCCGGTCAGGAAGCCGTCCGACTCGCTCTGCCAGCTGCCGCTGTGCCACGCCGGGATGTCACCCGGAGGCAGCTGGTTGGCGCTCCAGATACCGCGGCTGAGGCTGTCGTACGTGCGGGTCAGCTGGTGGCCCGTGTTGTTGCCGAGCGTGACGTGCGTGCTGCGCGCGGCCTGGAGGGCGTCGGGTCCGTCGTCGTTCGCGTCGGCCGTCCCGGCGAGGGTGTTGCCGCCCTTGATCCGGAACGTGACCTCGGCGTTGTTGCCGCCGCCACCGGTGCGCTCGCAGGAGTAGCCGCCGGGGACGGTGCACGAGTAGCTGTTGGAGCCCAGGTACGGGTTGTTCCAGTGGATCGAGACACTTCCGCCGGCAACGACGTAGCCGACATCGCCCTCGGTGCCCGTCAGCGCCCCGCAGGACTCGCTGGCCCACGTGATGGACTGGCCGACGAACAGGTATGGGAGCGGAAGCTCCCCGTTGGTCCAGCACCCGTGGGAGAGGTTCTCCCAGCTCTGGACCATCTGGCTACCGCTCTGGTTCACCAACGTCACGCGGGTGCTGCGGGCCGCCTGCACCGCAGCCGGGGCGGCGGAAGGAGCAGCGGAAGGAGCAGCGGACGGGGCGGCTTCGGCGGCGTGCGCCGCCGGGACCGTGGCGAGGGTGCCGCCCAGCAGCAGGGCGGCACTCAGGACGGCCTTGGGGACGAAGGATCGGAGCGAGCGCTTCGTGGTCATCGGAACGGTCACCTTTCGGTCGGTGCGTACGAAATGACGGACGGGAGCAAGCGGTGTTCACGGCTCGCCGCGGCCGGAGGGCGTCCTCGTTGCCGAGAACTCCCGTACGAACGCGGCAGGCGAGCCGCCGCAGGCACGCTCGCGTACGCGGCCCCGGTCGCCGCGACGGGCGAGAGGAGGGACATCCGTCGGGACCCGTGCTCACCCGGCCCGGTGGAGGGCGGGTGTTCGGCATACCTGCACGAACCACTCTGCCGATCGACGGATTCGACAGCATCGTGGAAAACCACGAGTTGTCCCGAAGCCGTCAATTCGGACGCCCGCCGGCACCGTCCCGATCGCCCCCCGGCCGGCCCGTCAGCTGCGTGCTGCGGGTGCCGCCGAGGCGGCCCGGTGCGCGCCGGGTGCGACGGGCCTCCACCACAGCTCCGCTCCTCCGCACCTCCGATGTGGTCACGTCGTAAGAATCTTGGCCAGGCGGGCCGCCTCCGTTCGGACGCGGCCGGGTGCGGCGGGGCCGGCCAGGATGCCGAGGGCCGGGAGGGTCGTGCGGATGCCTTCGGCCGCCGCGCACTCGGCGGCGAGGGCGAGGACGTCGGCCAGCGCGCGCCGCCCGGGTTCGTCGACGGCCTCGGTGATCACGGCCACGAGCGTCGCCCATACCGCCGGACCCGCGCCGCTGCGCGCGGCATCGGCCAGCACCGGCAGGATCCGGTTCGGCTTCACCACGGACAGACGCCAGAGCGCCGCGAGCCATTCGCCGAGCACCTCCGGGCGGAGCCGACCGCGTGCGGTCGCCGTCAGCAGGAAGTCCAGCGCGGCGGTGCGGCTCTCCGCACGGGTGGCGGTCAGCCCGTAGGCGAGCAGGAGGTGACTCACCGGTCCGAACTCGCCCGGGGCCTCCGCGAACCGGGGCAACAGGGGGTCGGCTCCCCGCGGAGCGGACGGGTCCGCGCGGAACGCCACGGAGGGCAGGCCGTGCGCGGCGACGGCCTCCGGGTGCCAGGGTGCCAACCAGGCCAGGTGGAGGAGCTCGGCCGACGAGAGCGACGGCACGCCCACGAACCGGGCGTGCTCGGTGGGGTCCGGGACGGCCTGGAGGAGGTCGGTGACACCCTCGGGCACCGCCGCGTCGTCGGTGTGGGCAGGGGCGTCGGCGTCCGCCACGACGGCGCCGTCGACGGGCAACGGTGCGATGCGCGGGACGGTGGGAGGGCGCCGACCGTGCGGACCGACCGGTTCGGGCTGGAACGGGGACTGGACGTGGAACCGCTGCGGTGCGGGCGGCGCCGGGTCTGCGGGCAGATCGAAGCCGAGCCCGCCGGCGGCGGTGCGGACCGCCGCCAGCGCGTGCGGGGCCACCCGGAGCAGCGCTTGGGCCACGTCCTCGGGCCAGGGCCGGGCACCGGCGTTCCGGTACGCCGTGAGGCGCTCCACCAGCACGGCCCCGTCGATCGTGCCGTCGCCCGCGGTGGGCGTCGCGAGCAGGAACGGCACCGGCGCGGTGGTGATCCGGCGCGCCGCCTCGTGAATGCGCAACGCGGGCGCCACGGCCGGAGTCCTGACGTAGGCGGGCAGGCCCAGCAGGGTGGCGGTGTGCCGGTCCGACTCGTTCGCACGGCCGGTGAGGGCGTCGAGCAGGCAACCGAGCGCTGCCTCGATGCTGCGGATGCCCAACAGCCGGTTCGGGTCCCGGTCCCGCCGTTCGGCGAGGGGGGCGAGCGCGTCGCGAAGGGCGGCCTCGTCACGGTGGTGCTCCGCGACGAGGGCGGCGAGCACCGTCTCGAACTCCCCGAGATCGGGCAGGCGGGCGGCCATCACGGCACTCAGCCGCTCGGCGGCTTCCAGGGGGTCGGCGGGTGGGGCCGGCAGCGGGGCGGGACCCCCGTACGCCGCCACGACGGGCATGTCCTCGCTCGGCCCGGCGCTCGGGGCCGTGAGGGCCAGCAGACTGCGGGCGTCGCGCTGAAGGGCGGGGCCCAGGCCGTCGGCGGCGGCGCGCACGGCTTCGGCGGTGGCGGGCGTGACGTGCGGCAGGTAGCGCGCGACCAGGCGCAGGGCCTGCCCCTGGATCGCGGGCGCCGGGTGGGTGAAGGCGGTGACGGCGGCGGGCAGCAGGTCCTCGGCCTCGGCCGGGTCACGGCGCAGCGCGGCCTCGACCTGACCCAACTGGGCGGTCGCGAGGGCCTTTTCCGGTCGGGCCAGGACCCCGGCCGTGAGTTCGGCGAGCAGATCTCCCGGCAGCCGCGCGTTCACGGAGCCGAGTGCCGTCTGGGCGGCCTTCGCCGCACCCGGCGGACCGTCGACGGCCAGCTGGACGTGGTCACGGGCCCGGGCGAGGATCTCCTCCGCGTCGAGGGCCAGTGCCGTGTGGAGCTGGAGGAATCCGCGCAGGTTGCCGGGTCGGTCACCGCGCAGCAGCAGACCGAGGCACAGGTCGATCAACTCGGCGCGGTCGAACAGGCCCTCGCCCGCGAGTGCGGTGAGCGCCGTCGGCCACTGGTTCTGCGGGCCGTGAACGGCGGCGTACCGGTCGGCGAACTCGGTCCCGACGTCGGGGACTTCGAAGAGTCGACGGACGAACTCGCCGATCCGGGGCTGCGCACGCAGCCAGGAGAGCAGCGAGTCGTGGTGCGGCACCGGCTCGCGCAGGCCCTGGTCGGCGAACCACTCACCGACCTCGCGGTGGTGGTAGTGCATCAGGCCGCCCTCGCGCAGCCAGCCGATCACGTAGCCGTCGGTGGTGGGGACCTCGGCGCCGGACCAGACGGCGAGGCCGTGGGCGATGAGCCAGCGGTTGGCGTCGCCTCGCGCGGGCAGCCATTCGGCGAGCCGCACGGCGAGTTCACGGTGGAACGCCGCGTCGCGGTGCGGCACGAGCAGCGCCATCAGGACGACGTGGTGGTCGGGGCTGGTGGCGCCGCCGCCGGGCAGCGGCCAGGAGGCGTCGAGCAGGCGCCGGGAGGTAAGCCAGTCCAGGGCCTCGGCCGGGGTCGCGGCGGACAGGATCCCGGCGAACTGCAGGGCGGCGAGCTGGTCGTAGGCGGCACGGTACCGGCCGGGGTCGCCGGCCGTGAGCTCGCGCACCAGCTCGGTGCGGAGCTTGCGCAACGGCGCCCGCAGGTGACGCAGTTCGGCGGCGGGGACCGGGCCGAGCCGGTCGATCACCCCGTGCGGGAACCGGGCAGCCACGAGGGCGCGCACCTCGTCCCAGCTGATCGTCTCGTCTGCGCGGTCGGTCACGGCGCCCCCACTCGGTCCGGTTGATGATCACGAACCTAGCCCGCGCCACCGACAACCGCGTACGCGGGCGGACGTGCGACCAGCGGCGACGCTCCCGGGTGCCCGGGAGGGGCGGGGTGCCACGGGATCCGAGGACCACGTCGCCCACCGTCTCCGGCACGCCCACCGGGAAACGGACCGGCGGGCCGACCCCGTGAGGGGTCGGCCCGCCGATGGGTCGCGCTGCCGATGGGTCGCGCTGCCGAACGAGCCCGGACCGCCGGAGCGGTGCGGGCCCGGACGGCGGGAGGGGGGATTCTCGCCGTCCGGGCCCTGTCCTGACCGCCCCACCCCCTTCTCACCCCGATCCGGCGGGACAAACCCCCGACTCCGGGCAGCGACCAGCGACCGGCTTCGGCCAGGGCGCGGTGCGCCGGGGCCCGGCAGTCTCCGTGGTCGACCGCCGCGCGAACGGGCGGTCAGGATCGGCCGGTCAGGACGGGCCGGTACCGCGGCTCAGACGACGGCCCCGTTGGATTCGCGTGCGGGCGCGGCTCGGCCGGTACTCGGCCGAGCCGGGTCCTGCGGCCGGTCGGGGTACCGCTCCTGGAGCAGCACGGTCACCGGCATCGCGGTGAAGACCGTCGACGCGGTGCCCACCACCACCCCCGCCAGCAGCGCCACGGAGAAGTCGGTCAGCGAGTCCCCACCGAGGACCGCCAGGGCCACGAGGACGAACAGCGCGCCCATTCCGGTGTTCACCGTACGCGGCAGCGTCTGCGCCACCGCGCGGTCCGCGAGCTCCGGCCAGCTCGACGACCTGCCGCCGCGGCGCAGTTCACGCAGCCGGTCCAGGACCACGACCGTGTCGTTGACCGAGTACCCGACCACGGTGAGCAGCGCGGCGAGGAAGACACTGTCCACGGGCTTGCCCAGCCAGGCGAAGAGGCCGACGACGAGCAGCACGTCCTGCATCATCGCGGTCACCGCCGCCGCCGCGTACGTCCAGCGGAACCGGACGGTGAGGTAGAGGAGTTGGGCCGCGACCGCCACCCCGAGCGCGATCACGGCGTAGGTACGCAGTTCGCTGCCCAGACTCGGCCCGACCAGGTCGTCGCGTTCCACCGACACCTCCCCGGTGACGGCGGTCAGTGCCTCCCGGATCCGCTGCTGCTGGTCGTCGCCGGTCTCCTTGGTACGGACGGACACGCCCGTGTCGCCCGTGGTCTGCACCACCGCCTGTGGGAACCCGGCGTCGATCACCGCCGCACGGGCGGCGTCCGCGTCGATGTGCTTCGCGGCGGTGTACTGCGCCACCCGCCCGCCGGTGAACTCGACCCCGAACTCCAGGCCGCGCACGCCGATGCCGCTCAGGACCAGCAGCAGGAGCCCGGCGCAGACTCCGAGCCACCGCCGCCGGTGGCGCATCAGCCGCGGCGGTCGCCGGGTCAGGCGCACCCGCAGCCGGCCGACGGTCGCCAGTCCCGTCAGGGCCGGCCGCCGGGCGACGAAGGGCCGCCGTACGGCCCATTCGGCGAGCAACCGGGTGATCAGCATGGCCGAGACCATGGAGGCCAGCACGCCGATCGAGAGCGTCACTCCGAAGCCCTTGACCGGCCCGATCGCGAAGACGAAGAGCAGCCCGGCGGCCAGGAGCGTCGTCACGTTCGAGTCGGCCACGGCACTCCACGCCTTCGCGAACCCGGTCTGCAACGAGCGCCGCAGGTCGCGTTCCGGTCCGCGTTCCGGTCCGCGCTTCTGTCCACGGGACTGGGCGCCGAGCCTGGCGTACTCCTCCCTGGCCCTTTCGAAGACGAGCACGTTGGCGTCCACCGCGATGCCGACCGCGAGCACGAAGCCGGCCAGTCCCGGCAGCGTGAGGGTCGCGCCGAGCGCGACCACGGCGGCGTACGAGATCAGGCCGTAGAGGGCGAGCGCGATGGTGGCGAGTACGCCGAGCAGCCGGTAGACGGCAATGATGAAGATCGCGGTGCACAGCAGGCCGATGCCCGCGGCCAGAGCGCTGGCCCGGATCGCCTCGGCGCCGAGCGAGGGGCCGACGGTGCTCTGCTCGATCGCCTTCACCGGCACGGGCAGGGCGCCGCCCTCCACCAGCGCCGCGAGATCACGGGCCTCGTCGGCCGAGAACGCGCCGGTGATCTGTGCCGAACCGCCGGCGATCCCCCGGCCGCAGGGCACGCTGTCCTGCATGCCCGGCGCGGACACGATCCGGTCGTCGAGCACGATCGCCACCCGCCGGGCGGGGTCCGACGGCCCGGCGCAGGCCGCGTCACCGGTGAGGCGCGCCCAGGTGTCGGCGGCCGCCCCGCGGAAGGAGAGGTCGATGCCCCAGCCGCTGCCCGACCGGGTGTCGAGCACCGCCTGGGCGCTCTTGACCCCGTCGCCGGTCAGGGCCGGCGGGCCCAGGAGCAGTTGCCTGCCGGGTACGTCGGGATCGGCGAGGGCCCGCGAGCCGTCCGCCGCCGGGGCCCCGACCGGTCCGTCGGCGGCTGCGGTGGCGCCGGTGACGGCGTGGAAGGTGAGCTGCGCGGTGCGGCCGATGACCTCGGCGGCCTTGCGCGGGTCCTGGACTCCGGGAAGTTCGACGACGATACGGCGCTCCCCGGAGCGGGCGAGCGAGGGTTCGGCCACACCGAGGCCGTCGACCCGGCGGCGCAGCACCTCCAGCGCCCGGTCGGTGGCGGCGGCGTCGGCGCGCACGCCGGGCGCGTCCTGGGTCTCCAGGACGATACGGGTCCCGCCGCGCAGGTCGAGGCCGAGGCGGGCGGGTGTGGTCAGGGCGACGTAGAACGAGACGCCGACGACGGCGAGCGCGAGGAGCGCACGCCAGAACGTGGCACGACGAGAGGACATGGGTTCTCCACGGGCGGTCCGCGGGATCCGGGCATCGCCGACGGGCGGGTGCCGTTCCCGGGGACGGGCGGACGCAAGGGGACAACGCGCCGCAAGGAGCCTCCGGCGTCGAACGGCCGGATCCCTCTCGTTCCGGGCCGCGGGCATGCCGCGGCTCCCGGGACGGCGGGCGCGTGGAACGTCAGCTGCTCCGGGTGGAGGGAGGACCGCGGGTGAGCCGCGGGTCGTACGCGCCGTGGGGCGGTGCCCGTTCCTGTCGCGGCCCCGGGGCGGACGCCCCCGTCAGGGGCGCGGGACCGGCCGGGCACGCGCACGCGAGGACGGCCGGCGGCAGAACGGGCAACCGCGTGGCGGGTTCCGTGGCCGTCGTCCGTTGCAGGGCGGCGTCCGAGCCGCTGCGCTCCGGCCCGCGCCGGACCTCCGGACGTGCGGGGCCGACCGGCACGGGGGTGGCGGGTGCGGCCGAGGGGACCGCCGGCGCGGGGGCGGCCTGCGCGATCGGGGCCGTACCGAGCAGGACCAGGCACAGGGCCCAGACGGCGAGGAGTACGCACGGCAGCGCTACCGCCGTGCCCGGACGGACACGACGGCCCGACTCGGCCGCTCTCACCACCCGTTCCCTCACCACGCTCCTCCCGCGAGTGACTCACTGTAGGCGACGACGCCGTCCGACGGTGCAGCGGTCCGGTTCCTGTCCACCCGGCCGACGGTGAGTGCCCCTTCGGCCGGTGGCCGTGGGGGCCGCAGGGGCCATCACCGTGCGGGCCTGTTCCGCGGGCGCGTTCGGCGAACCCGAACCCGGCCGACACCGCCGTCCGTGACGAATGCCCCGCGTTGCAGCACGACGACCGCGCCGGACGGATCCCCGCACGTGGGGAGACTGCGTGCGCTCCGGAGCAGGCCCGGCACGTGCACGTCGGGGCGAGGACGACGGGTCCCCTCAGACGTGGGCCACCGTGCGGGCCCGGTACCAGGCGACCGTCGCAGCCGCGCCCTCCTGCGGCGTGGTGACCTCGGCGGGACCGAAGGTTCGGCGGTACAGCCCGTCGTCGACGGTCCAGGGGCGGTCGAACTGGTACCAGATGTCGACCAGTTCCCGGGCGGCGGGGTTGGACAGTCCGACCAGTCGCATGAGCGGCTTCGCGGTCGCGCGGACGCGGGCGCGGGTGCCGGCTGCCGCGGCGACCTCCTCGATGAACTGCCGCGGGGTGAGCGCCGGGGCGGCGGGGAGGACGAAGGCCCGCCCGTCCGCGGCGTCGCTCTCGCCGAGCCGGACCAGCGCGGCCGCGACGTCCGGCAGGTAGTGCAGGGTACGGGGGACGTCGAGGCGCCCGGGCCAGAGGACCGTCCGGTCCCCGAGTACGGCCGGCACCACTGCGGCGCCGATGACGCTGTTCGTGCCGCCGGGACCGTAGTAGTCGGCGGCCTGGCCGATGGTCACGCGAAGGCGTCCGCTGTCATGGGCCCGCAGGAGCCGGTCCGTCATCGCCTTGCGGACGGCGCCCTTGCGGCTGGTGGGTTGCTGGGGCGTCTCCTCGGACACCGGCCCGTCGATCGGTCCGTACCGGTAGAGGTTGTCGGCGAACACGAGCTTCGCGCCGGCCGCCGCGGCCCCTTCGACGATGGCGTCGGTGAGCCCGGGGAAGTCCTGCGGCCATCGGTGGTAGGCGGGTTGGGCGCAGTGGTACACGACGGCGGCGCCGGCGAAGGCGGCGCGGGCGCCCTCGGTGGTGGTCAGGTCGGCGGTGAGGGAGGTGACGCCGGCCGGCACGTCGATCGGCGTGCGCCCGACAGCGCGGGGGCGGTGGCCGCCGCGCACGAGTTCGCGGACGACGGCGGACCCGATGCCGCCGCCGGCGCCGAGGACGACGTGCAGAGGGGTGGGCATGGTGCGCTCCTTCGATGGGACGGCTGGGATACGACGGGTTCGGTGGTGGTGGCGTCGGCGGCGAGTTCGGCGGGGCGGGTCCCACCGCGCCGCCGGCCCCGAGGGGAGCCGCCGCCGGGGCTCCGAGGAGCGGCGAGGTCAGCGGGCCCGGCGCGCGAGAACGACGGCAGCGGCCAGGAACCACAGCTGGAGCAGGGCCGAACCGATCGAGGTGGCGGCGCCCGGATCGGCGCCGGCGAGTTCGACCAGCGGCAGGGCGAGACCTGCCGCGGTGAGGAGTGCCGCGATCAGCAGCCACCGCGGTGCGGTGCGGGCGCGCAGGGCGGCCACCGAGGCGCACACGAGCCAGCCCACCGCGAAGAGCGAGACGCCGAGGACTTCGCCGACGCCGCCGCCGAAGTCGTTCAGCACCTGGTACTGCACGGCGACCGCCTCGCGTGCGGCCGCGTCGGACGCTGCGCCGTAGGTCTCGGCGAGGCCGGGCATCGCCAGCAGCCAGCGCGAGATGCCGATCGTGCGGGCGAGGGTCGAGGCGACGGCGAACCCGACGGCCAGACGCGTGAGCAGGCTCTCCGTACCGCCGGTCAGGGCCCGGCCGGTCCACACCGCGACCGGCAGGAACAGGACCGAGTAGACCAGGTAGACGGCGTATCCGGCGCGGACGGCACCTTCGTTCTCCAGCAGCCGCGGCAGCGCGATGGCGGCAGGGTCGTCGAGGCTCGCGGGCCAACCGATCGCGGCTCCGAGCACCACGATCGGGACGATGAGGAGGAGGCCCTCGACGGCCAGCAGAACGGCGGCCGTGCGCCGGGGGTCGAAGGCGCGGGGCGGGACGCCGGACAGAGGGACCGGGTGATGGGTCACGGACATGGACACGAACTCCTTGCGAGTGGCGTTCACTGTGCGACTGGTGTTCGCACTTTAGCGAGCAGTGTTCGCAATGTAAACGGCAGTCGCACTTTGCTAGAGTGTTCGCATGCCCTCACCCACCCGCCGTGAACGGCTCCGCGCCGAGACCCTGGACGAGATCAAGGCCGTCGCCCTGCGCCAACTGCGCGAGGTCGGAGCCGCCCAGCTCTCCCTCCGCACGGTCGCGACCGACCTCGGCATGAGCCCCGCCGGGCTCTACCGCTACTTCGACAACCGCGACGCGCTGCTGACCACGCTGATCACCGACTCCTTCGACCGGCTCGGCGACGCCCTCGAACAGGCCCGCGACGCCGACCCGGACGCCGACGTGGCCGACCGGCTGCTCGCCGCACTCGCCGCCTACCGCCGATGGGCCGTCGAGCACCCCCAGGAGTTCGGCCTGATCTACGGCACCCCCGTCCCCGGCTACGCCGCCCCACCGGGCGGCCCGACCAGCACCGCCACCCGACGCGTCGGCGGGGCACTCGCGCCCCTGTTCGTCGAGGCCTGGCAGGAGGGCCGGCTACGCCTGCCCGACGACGTCGCACCCGACCCGGCCCTGGCCCGCTACGCCGCCGAACTGCACCCCGGCCTCCCGACCGCCGCCGCGGCCGCGATCCTCGGAGCCTGGACCCGGCTGCACGGGCTCGTCATCCTTGAGGCCTTCGGCCACCTCCGCTGGCTGAGGAACGAGACCTCCGATCTCGCCGAGCAGCAACTCCGGCTGCTCCTCGCCGAGATCGGGCTCTCCCCCGCATCCGCCCCCCGCTGAAGCACCGCCCCCACCGGGCCCACACGCCCACACCGGACCGGCCGGGTCGCCGAGGCCGCAACCGACCTCCTACGCCCACGAGTTCGCCTGCCACGACGACCGGAGGCAAGGTGCGCCCCCGTGCCGCTACGGGCGGAGGGCGTCCAGCAGTATCGGCAGGGCGAGGCGGAGTTCGCGGTACCCGTAGGTTCCGGTGTGGGTGCCGGGGAAGACGTGCGTGGTGACCGGTGCCCCCAGGCCCTTGAGCCTGCGGTCCAGCGCCCGGGCCTCGAAGCCGCAGGCGGCCTCGGTGACGGAGACGACGTCGTCGGGGAACAGGGCGATCCACTTCTCGGTGCCGGGGATGTGGACCTCCGGCTCGTCGGCGTCGAGCGGGCCGGGCGTGCCGTCGCCGGAGGAGAGGTAGACGGGCGTGTTCCGCAGCCCTTCGGCCCGGTAGTACGGGTCCCAGTCCAGCCAGACGTCCCACTGCTTCCAGGGGTCTCCCCAGATGGCGTAGCCGTCCAGGCCCACGTAGGCCGCGCCGGACAGCCACATCTCCGGGTGGCGGACGGGGTGGAAGGGGGCGCTGAAGGCGGCCACGGCGCCGAACAGGCCCGGGATTCGGGCGGCCATGCCCAGCACCCCGAAGCCGCCCTGGGACTCTCCGGCCGCAGCGCGGCAGGGTCCGGCGCCGTAGTCACGTTCGACCAGGGGAATGACTTCGCGGAGGAAGTAGGTGCGCACCAGAGGTCCGCCGGCCCGGCCGCGGTTCCACCAGTCGGTCCAGAAACCGAAGAGCGGCATGGCCGGCATGACCACGAGGACGTCGTGGAGTTCCGCCAGCTCCTGGACCTTGAACATGCTGGCCCAGGTGGTGTGGTCGCCGTCGCCGCCTGCCAGGAGGTAGAGCGTGGGCCACCGGTCGCCGGGCTTTCGGCGGTCCCAGCCGCGAGGGGTCAGGAGGGCGACGGGGACCGTGCGGCCCAGGGCCGCGGAGTCGACGGTCAGCTCGATCAGCCGGTCGTCCACCTGGCGTTCCCTGATGGCCCGGCCGGTCGCGCGGGCAGGCGAGGCGGCGGCCGGCACCGATGGCCCGCCGGCCGCGAGGAGGGCGGCACCGGTCAGCAGCGCACGGCGCGTCGATGAGTAGGTCACATCCGCCTTCTCGGCAGCGGGCCCCGACTTCTTGAGGGACGTACCGGCCTGTCGCGTCATGTCTCCTCCGCAGGGCGGACTCCTGCCCGGACCACCCGACCGCCGGCCGCTCCGGAGCTCGCCGGAGCGCCCGAGGGCCGAGGCCCTGTCCGGGGTCACGGTGCGGGTGGGTGCCAGGTGGTGCGGGCGTGGAGAAAGACCGCGGCGGTGCCCGCGACGGCGGCGACGGCGAGGACGGTCAGCGCGGTGACGGTTGCGGCGTCGGGAGAGAGCAGGGGCTGAGCACGATGGGTCTGCCAGGTGAGGATGCCGGTCAGGGCCAGGCACACGGCTGCGGCGATCCAGACCAGGGCGGTGCGGTGGCGCGGGCCGAGGATACGGGGACCGACGGTGAGGAGCAGGCCCAGCAGAACCAGCGCCTGGAGCGAGTGGAGGCCGGCGAAGTGCGGGACGCGCCAGTCCCCGCCGACGGTGCTGAAGTTGGTGACGGGCATCCCGGGTCCACCGTCGGGTGGGCCCACGGTGTGAGCCCCGATGACCGGCATGCCCCGCCCGAGTTCGGCCGCGGCCCTCTGCGCGGGTGTGGGCTGGACCATGAGGTAGGCGGCGACCATGCCCGCCATGGCCACGACCAGTCCCAGGCGCAGAGCCCAGGCGAGCGCGGGCGGCTCGATCCGTTCACGCGACAGCAGGACCGCGGCCGCTGCCCCCATCAGGACCAGCACCAGCGAGGCCACCAGCATGACCAGGATCCTCGCGCCGGTGGTGACAGTGCTGAAGTTGAAGTGGCTGGTGGTCCCCTGAGCCGCCGCCCATGAGGCGCCCGCGCCCTCGACGGCCACGCAGACCACTGCCGTCCAGGACATCGCCCGCACCAGGCGGTCGTGACCCCGGACGAAGGTCAGCAGCCAGATGAGGGTGACGGCGTAGAGACCGAAGGAGAACGCGAACCGGGCGGGCTTGGCCCACGCCGGTTGCCCGGTGATCTCCCGTGGGTCCACGACCAGTCCCGCCAGGGAGGCCACCGTGATCAGGCCCGCGACGGCCGCGACGGCGACCAGCGGCCGTTTGACCGCCCGTGCCCTCCCCGCCAGGGCCATCGGTCCGGAAGCGTCCACGACAACCCCGCCATCTCTCGCCGACCGGAATTCCCGCCCATGGTCCCGACGGGAGGCCGCAGCCGACCGTACGACCGGCGGACCGGTCACCCGAGCGGTCCGCGAACAACAGCCGCCCGGCGCAACCGGACACAGACGCCGGCACCCGGCCCGGGCGCACCTCGCCGCCTTCCCCGTCCGTCCCTTCACCCGGGCGCCGCCGCCGCGCTGCTGCACCGCCCCGGCCTGTCCGACCGCATCTCGACGCCCTACCGGGAGCGCGGCGCCTGCCTCGGATCGAACCCGGCCGAGGTGGTGCGGTCGGCGATGTCGGCGGTAGCTTGACCCTTTATGACGGCCTTTCGTATCGGTGTGATGTACGACCGCTCCTGGGACCCGGCCGGGCTGCCCGCCTTCGCGCGCGAGGTCGAGGCGCTGGGGGTGGACGACCTGTGGGTCGTCGAGGATCTGGGGTGGAACGGCGGGATCTCGGCGGCGGCGGTGGCTCTGGGCGCGACCGAGCGGCTGCGCGTCGGCATCGGGATCGCGCCCGCGCCCTTGCGCAGCCCCGCGTTGCTGGCGATGGAGGTGGCCACCCTGGCCAGGGTCTTCCCCGGCCGGCTGGTGGCCGGGATCGGTCACGGTGCGCGGGAGTGGATGCAGCAGGTCGGTGTGGCCCCGCGGTCGCCGCTGGCGCTGCTGGAGGAGACCCTGAACGCGGTGCGCGGCCTGCTGCGTGGCGAGCGCGTCACCGTGGACGGGCGTGAACTGCGAATCGAAGGGGTGGAGTTGGTCCACCCGCCGGCGAAGGATGCGGTGCCACCGGTGATTGCGGGCGTCGTCTCGCCCAAGTCCCTGGAGCTGGCCGGCCGCGCCGCGCAGGGCACGCTCGTGGCCGAGGGCCACGGCCCGGCGGACCTGCGTGCGGTCCGCGCCGCCGCGGAGCGCGGCGGCGCGGGCGCGGACTACACGATCACCGCCTTCACCTTCGCGGGCGTGGGAGGCGCGGCGGCGCCGGCCCTGCGGGACGCCGTCGCGGGACACGCGCAGTGGCTGGGGCGCGAGGAGTCGGCGACGTTCGCGGCCGGGGGCACGGCGGCCGAGGTCACCGCAGCGCTCCACACGCTCGCGGACGCCGGCGCGCAGACGGTGGTGGTGCGGATCTGTGGTCCCGAACCGCTCGCGCAGCTCCGCGAGGTGATGGCAGCCCTCGGCAGCTGAGGACCGCAGTGCCCGCCGGGAAGCGCTGATGGGTTGACGCCTCAAAGAATGAGTGGTTGATTACTCACAAGCAAACGGAACGGCGACGCCAATCCCCTACTTCTACCGCTTCAATCGTCCGGCAAGACGGCGGCCCGCAGACGGCCATCCAACCGGGCAAGGGAGTGAGTGATTGACCACACCTAGCCTGCTGCATGATCGGTCAGACATGACCCCTCACCACCGAACGCACCACCGAACGCACCACTGACACCGCCGTCGACAGGAGCACCCCGGCGTCGCCCGATTCACGGCCCCTGGATCGCGAGCACCGACACCCCGAGGCCCCACTCCCCAACCGCAGCACCGCATCCCAGATCACGACCATTCGATGGAGGACCCGATGTTCGACAACCGAGACGAGCTGGCGCAGCCGTTCGAGAAGCACGACAAGACGCACGACGAGACGCACGCCGAGAAGCGCGACGGAAAGCTGGACCGGAAGGCCGACAAGAAGGCCGCGAAGAAGCGCCGGAGCACCCGGCAGCGGGCCGCGGAGATCGCGGCCTACTCCGGCCTGGGAGTGGTCGTCCTGGCCGAACCCTGGCTACTCCTGCTCGTCGCCCCGGCCCTGGTGCTCGCCCTGCGGGACTGACCCGCTTCACGGATCCACCCCTGACAGCCCGTCACCCGAACCGCGGGGTGGCGGGCTCCCGGCCTGCCACCGGGAGCGGGCGGCGCGGGCATCGCCGTTCGACCTGCGGTCCGCAGACCGGACGGGCGGTCACAGGCAGGCAGGGAACGGCCACCCCGGGTGACCTTGATCACAACACCGTGTCATCCGCGAGGGGCGAGCCATTAGTGAGAACATGATCCCGATTCCCGGCACCCGCAGTGCCGACGCCGAACCCGGCACGCCCGACCCCGCCGTCACGGAGCTGCGCCATCTCCTCTTCGGGGCCGACCGGGCCCAGGTGCACGGCCCCTGGCAGGAGTTGGCCACCGACCCGTCGATGCACCGTCAGCACGAGACCGATCTCTCCGACCAGCTCGACGCCTCCTACCGGCGTCTGCGTCGTCTGAACCGAATCGCCGATCCCTTCGAACTCTCCCGCGACCCCTACCGGCTGACGGCCCTTCACGAGTGGACCGGCCCACTGGACGGCGCACTCACCGTCCTCGCGGGCATTCACTACAACCTCTTCCTCGGCAGCCTGCTCGACCACGATCCCCACCCCAAGCGGCCGTTGACCGAGTACGCCGCCATGGACCGGATCGGCACCTTCCTCTGCACCGAGCTCGCGCACGGCAACGACGCCACCGCCCTGGAGACCACCGCCGCCTACGACCAGGCCGACCGCACGTTCACCCTGCACACCCCGCACGTCGGCGCCCAGAAGTTCATGCCCAACACCAGCCTGGCCGGCGGCCCCAAGTCCGCCGTGGTGGCCGCGCGGCTGCTGGTCGAGGGCCGCGACCACGGTGTGTTCCTCTTCCTCGTCCCGCTCACCGACCACCGGGGCACCCTGCCCGGGATCACCGTGCGCCCGCTGCCGCTGCGCCCGGGAAGTCCGGTGGACCACTGCCTGACCTCCTTCGACCAGGTCCGCCTGCCGTACGAGGCGCTGCTGACCGGCGAGCACGGCCGGCTCGCGGACGACGGCACCTTCACCAGCGCGGTGGGCAGCAAGCGGAAACGGTTCCTCACCGGAATCGGCCGGGTCACCCTCGGCAAGCTCTGCATGAGCGCCAGCGGGATCGGCGTCGCCCGGGCCGCGCTGGCCACCGCCGTCCGCTATGCCCACCACCGCCGGGTGACCGGTGCCCGGCCGGACCGCCGGGTACCCGTGTGGGCGCACCGCACCCACCACGGTCCGCTGGTCGAAGGGCTCGCCACCGCCTACGCGATGACGGCACTGCACCGGGTGGCCACCGCCCGGTGGGCCGAGCGCGACCGCACGGACCCGGAGGCCGTCACCGTCGCGGAACGCCAGGTCGCCGTGGCGAAGGGCTGGATCACCTGGCAGGCGCGTGCCCTGCTGATCGAGTGCCGTGAGCGCTGCGGGGCCCAGGGGCTCCTCCCCGTCAACGGAATCGTTTCCGCGGCCATCGACGTCGAAGGGACGATCACCGCCGAAGGTGACAACCTCGCGCTCTGGGCGAAGACCGGGGCCGAACTGCTGCTCGACCGGGATCCGCCGCCGGCCGGCGCCACCGAGGGCAGCCTGAGCGACCCGGCCGTCCGTCAGAGACTGCTGCAGACCGCCGAGCACCTCCTGCTGGTCCGCGCGCGGGCCCGGCTGCGCGAGGCACCCGCCGGCGACGGCCTGCGCCGCTGGAACGCCGCCGCTCCCGCCGCCCTGGACGCCGTCACCGCCCGGGCCGAGCACCAGGCCGGGGCCGCCCTGCTGGCCTGGGCGGTGCGCGCCACCGATCCGCAGGCCCGCGCGGCGCTCCTGGACCTGCACCTCGTGTTCACCCTGCGGCGCCTCCAGGCCCGCAGCGGCACGCTGCACGGTGAGCGGCACCTGACGGCCACCCGGCTCGACGAGTTGCCCGACCTGATCGAGCAGGCCATCGCCCGGCTCGCCGACCAGTCCCTCACCCTGGTCGCCGCCTTCGATCTGCCGGAACGATTCTTCGCCCTGCGTCCGATCGCCAACGCCGACTACCAGGAGGCCTTCGAGGACGCACCTACCCGCGGGGACCTCACCGTGGGCGCCTGACGGAGGATGTCTGACGGAGGGCTTTGACGGCACGCGGCCGTCCGACAGCGGAACGGCCCTGGCCCGGCGCCCCTGGGAGGGCGCCGGGCGAGGGCCTCGCGCGTCCACCGTCCGGCATCGTGGGGACCGGTGGAGGGGAAAGCCCCGGGCGCTCAACCGACCGGGCTCGGCCGTCGAGCGGGCGTCGAGCGGGCGGCGGCCGGGCGACCGCTCGTCCGTCAGACGGAGGTGGAGAGTGCTATGTGGCGCCACTGGTCGAGTTCGCGCCGTACAAGATCCAGTTTCGCCTCGACACGCTCGACCGCGTCTGCGCCCAACTGCAGGCGCAGCGGAGGCTCGGCGGTCTCGGTGACGTCCACAATGGCTCTGGCGGCCTTCGCCGGGTCGCCCGGCTGCCGGCCGTCGTTGTGGACCAGCGCCTCGCGCACCGGTCCCGCGGCCGTGCTGTAGTCGGCGATGGTGGCCGGCTCGATCCGGAGGCTGGCGCTGCCCAGGAAGTCCGTGCGAAAGCCGCCCGGCTCGATGATCGTGACCCGGACTCCGAGGGGGGCGAGTTCGCCGTGGAGTGCTTCGGAGATGCCTTCGAGGGCGAACTTCGACGCGCCGTAGAGGCCCGTCGCCGGTGCGGTGGCGAAACCGGCCACGGAGCTGATGTTCAGGACATGTCCGGATCGCTGGGCGCGCAACGTCGGCAGGGTCGCCCGCAGCGCGTTGAGCACGCCGAACACGTTGACGTCGAACAGTGCCCGAGCGGCCTTGTCCGAGGTCTCCTCGATCGCGCCGACGAGTCCGTACCCGGCGTTGTTGGCCACGACGTCGATCCGGCCGAACCGGGCGAGCCCGGCCTCCACAGCGGCCGTCAGCTGCTCCGGTTCGGTCACGTCCGCGTTCACCGCCAGCAGTCCGTCCGGCTGGTGCGGGTACGCATCGAGCACCGCCGACACGTCCCTCGCTGTAGCGATCACGCGGTGTCCCCGGTCCAGTGCCTCGCGGGTGATCTCCGCGCCGAGCCCCCGCGATGCCCCGGTGACAAACCAGATACTCATGCTTCTCCCCTGTTCCGTCGACCCGACGGGCCGACGGCTCGACGCTAGACCCTAGAGTCGGGTCTAGATCAACAGCTGGGTGAGGGGGCGCTCATGGACCTGAGCATCGGTGAGGTGGCGCAGCGCAGTGGGCTGAGCGTGCACGCGTTGCGGTTCTACGAGCGGGAGGGCCTGTTCGCCAACCCGGTACGCCGTCTGTCCAACGGCCGCCGGATCTATCACGAGGAGGATCTGGGATGGCTGGCGATCTGCACGAAGCTGCGTTCCTCCGGCATGTCGCTGGCGATGATCCGGCAGTACATCGAGCTGGTCCGCCAGGGCCCGGGCAACGAGCGAGAACGGCTCGAACTGCTGCGCCGGCACCAGGACCACGTGGAGGCCCAGGTCCGGGAGCTTCAGGAGACCCTGGACGTGATGCGGCACAAGGTGCGGATCTACGAGGACCATGTCGCCCGGGGCGAAGCCGACCGGCTCTGGAACCCGTCCCACCCGGATGCCGGGGCCTGCTCGGAACCGGTGGATCGGCTCTGTGAGGTCGCACCCTCCTGAGCGATCTTCCCCGCCCGCCCCTGGCGTGGGACCGGGCGGGAAGCCCGGGCCGATCGGGAACGTGATCGCCGGTGCCCTGGGAGGAATGGTTCGCCGGGATCATCCGGGCAGGCCGTTGAGTGGCCTCCTGCGTGGTCAGGACACTAGGTTCGACGTTGATCAAGGGGGTGGGACCGGGCATGACGGTCGACGGCAGATGGTTCGTGTTGGTCGAGGAGAGCTACGAGGGCAGGACCGACGACGGCGGTACCTCCTGGCGGCTCGGCCGCCAGGAGGAGGCGGGTACCTTCGAGCAGGCCCGGGAGGCGGCCGTGGAGACCGCCCGGACCTTCCGGCCCGGGGGCTGGCTGGGAGACCACTGGAACCCGCACCACGGGCGTCGTATCTACCAGTTGACGGACCGGTCCTGGCTGGTGGAGGTCACGCAGGGCCACCAGAGGAGAACGTTCCGGGTCACCCTGGGCAACCTCGTCGAGGTGGTGGCCGAGACCGGGCCCGCGCCGGTGGCCGCTCCGAGGAAGAAGGGCCTCTTCGGCCGCGCTCAGGACTCCTGACAGAGGTGGTGGGCCTGAGCCGGTCAGCGGTCGGTGTCGTGCGCGAGGCCGCCGGGTGGAAGGACCTGGTCGGCCGCGTAGTCGCGCGCGACAAACCTGGCGACGTCGGCGATCGTCCCCGGAATACTGGTCGCCCATGGATGAGGTCAAAGTCGTTGTCGCCCATCCCGAGCGCGCCACCCTGCGCGTCGGCGACGTGTTCCTGAAGGTGGACGCCGATCAGGCGCGCGTCGACGTCGAGGTCGAGGCGATGTCCCTCGCGCCGGTTCCGACCCCCGAGGTCCTGTGGCGCAAACCGCCCGTACTCGCGATCGCCGCGCTCCCGGGGACGACGCTCGGGCGCCTCGGTGGGCCGTCGACCGGGTCGTCGGCGGCGTGGGCCGCGGCGGGCGCCGCCATCCGGAAGCTGCACGACGCACCGCTGCCGCCCTGGCCCGGCCGGGCCGGCCGCGGCACCGCCGCGCTGGCGGCCGAACTCGACGACGAGTGCGAGCTGCTCGTGA
Organism: Kitasatospora sp. NPDC002965; assembly: GCF_040611255.1. NCBI lineage: Bacteria > Bacillati > Actinomycetota > Actinomycetes > Kitasatosporales > Streptomycetaceae > Kitasatospora > Kitasatospora sp. NPDC002965. Next base: position 33,916 of record NZ_JBEXNT010000060.1, read on the forward strand.
CGAACGGTCTCCTGTCCGCTGACCTGGTCACCCGCAACCGCCAGGTCGCCGAGGCCGCGCTCCGGCCGTGGACTGCGGCGTTCACCCACGGCGACCTGCAGATCGCGCACGTCTTCGTCGACGGCGACGAGGTCACGGGCATCATCGACTGGTCCGAAGCGGGCCAGGGTGATGCCCTGTACGACCTCGCCACCTTCACGCTCGGACACGAGGAGCACCTCGACGACGTCGTCGCCGGCTACGGCACCGACGTCGACCTCGACGTGATCCACGGGTGGTGGTCGTTGCGAAGCCTGCTGGTGGTTCGCTGGCTGATCGAGCACGGCTTCGACCCGTTCGCGCCGGGATGTGAGGTCGACGTCCTGAGATCCCGGATGTGAGGCGGCGCGGACCCGACTACTGCGCAGGCGTTCCGACGCATGCGCAGGCCCCCCCGGGGGGCGCATCGCCTGCCCGTACTGACGACGCCGGGCGCTGACGTAGAGCGGGGCGCCGTCGCACCGGGGCCGGCCGTCCGAAAGCCGACCAGGTCCGGAGACGGTGGGGTACGGCGTACCTCCCGCGGTGTCAGTCCTACCGGTCGACCGTCACTGGTGCGGGATTTCGATGCCGGCGGCGCGCAGGTGCGCCTCGACCAGGGTGTTCAGCCGGGCGATGGCCGGCTCCTGGTCCTCCCGGTGGTGGTTGATCAGTCCGTACCGGGCGGAGGCGTCGGACCGGCGCCGGGAGCCCACCGGCACCTCCAGCAGCGCGCGGCCGGCCAGCAGCTTGTCGGCCAGCGAGGTCGCCAGCTCCTCGATCCGCGGGTCGTCGGGGTGCCAGGACGCCGCCTCCAGGCCGCGCTTGGTCAGTTCGACGAACTCGGGATCGCCCAGTCCGCGTTCGAGCCTGGTCAGGAAGGTGTCGAAGACCTCCGGGGCCAGCGCCCGGGCCAGCACCAGGGCCTCCCGTTGCGTGGCGACGTAGTCGGGGCCGAACCCGAGGGCGGCGAGCCGGTCCAGGACCGCGCAGGCCCGGTCGGGCAGGAGGGCGCGGTCGCCGTGGGCGAGCCGGTGCAGCGTGTCGCGTCGCGCGATCAGGTCCTCGACCTGTGCGGTGAGCCGACGGTGGACATCGTCCAGGGCGGCGGCGAACCGCTCGGGATCGGCATCGAGCAGCTCGCCGATCTCGGCCAGCGGGACGCCCGCTCCGGCCAGGGTCCGGGCCTGGACCAGCCGGAGGAGGTCGGCCGACCCGTAACGCCGGTAGCCGGAACCGTCACGTTCCGGCTCGGCGACCAGGCCGAGCCGGTGGTAGTGCCGCACGGTCTTGATCGTGACGCCGACGAACGCCGCTGCCTGACCGATCGTGAGCCCGCCTGCCATCGGCTCAACGCACCCGCAGATCGTGGGCGGCCGTGTCCCCGCGCGCCGCGCCCTCGCGAGCCGCGTCGGCGCGGACGTCCTCGGGCGCGGTCGAGCGGTGGCCGCAGGCGGCCTTCGCGCTCACTGCGAGCTGGGGGTTGCGGATGATCACAGAGGTGAGGGTAGCGCGCGTCCGCTCCCGTTCGTCTCCCGCCCGCCCCCTCGGTGTCGCGTTGACCTTGACCTTGGGTCAAGGTGCACGCTCCTTCCCAGGCCGCCACGAAGGGGCCGGGCAGCCACCGGGGCCGCCGTGGAATCGCACACCGTGGACAAGGGGATTCATGATGGCAAGGAACGACAGCGGCTTCTCCGAGGCAGGGCTGCGCCGGCTGCACGACGTGCTGGCACGGCACGTCGAGTCCGGGAGGATTCCCGGGCTCGTCGCGCTGGTCAGCCGCGACGGCCGGACGCACGTCGAAGCGCTCGGGACCATGCGGCACGACGGGGGCGCGCCGATGCGCCGGGACACGATCTTCCGGATGGCGTCCACCTCCAAGCCGGTCACGACGGCGGCAGCGATGATCCTGCTCGACGAGTGCCGGCTTCGGCTGGACGAGCCGGTGGACCCGTGGCTCCCCGAGCTCGCCGACCGCCGGGTCCTGAAGCGGCCCGACGGCCCGCTGGAGGACACCGTGCCCGCGCGGCGGCCGATCACCGTACGGGATCTGCTGACCTCCACGTTCGGGCTCGGACTGGACTTCGATCTGCTGGAGTCCCCGATCCGGGCCGCCACCTTCGAACGCCTCGACTACAGCGTGGCGTCCGGCCCGGCACCGGACCCGGACGAGTGGATGCGCCGCCTCGGGGAACTGCCGCTGTCGTACCAGCCCGGAGAGCGGTGGCAGTACGACCTCGGCAACGAGGTACTCGGCGTGCTGGTCTCCAGGGTCACGGGTCGGCCGTTGGAGACGTTCCTGCGCGAACGCGTCCTCGAACCGCTCGGGATGAAGGACACCGCCTTCCACGTGCCCGCCGAAAAGATCGACCGGCTGCCGCCCCTGTACGGGCCCGACCCGCAGACCGGGGAGTTCCACGTCTGGGACGAGGCGGAGGGCGGAAGGTCCGGCCGGCCCCCGGTCTTCCAAGGTGCCGGCGGCGGGCTGGTCTCCACCGTCGACGACTACCACGCCTACTTCCGGATGCTGCTCGATCACGGGGTGCACGGCAGCGAACGGGTCCTGTCCCGGTCCGCCGTCGAGCTGATGACCACCAACCGCCTCACACCCGGGCAGCAGGCCTCCCGGGACGCCATGTACAGGAGCATCGCCCACATGACGGTCGGCCAGGGGCAGCAGGGCGGCTGGGGTTTCGGGATGGCGGTGCGCACCCACCGCAGCGACTACGCACCCGTCGGTCAGTTCGGCTGGGACGGCGGTACGGGCACCACCGTCCACGCCGACCCCGACAACCGGCTCACCGGAATCCTGCTCACCCAGGTCGGGATGTCCACCCCGGACTCGGCGCGGCTCATCCACGACTTCTGGACCACGCTCTACCAGGCCACCGATTCCTCCTGAGGACCGGTGGCGTTCGTCGGCGGGGCACTCGACGTGGCCAGGCGGCGGCTCGACCGCTGACCCAGCTGTCCGGCCGGGGATGTCGCACACGGTGCGGCAGCCCCGGCTCCCTGTGCTGCGGCCGTGACCTCGGCGGGCGGGGCGACCTTGACGGGCAGGCACTGCGACCGGGCGCGGCGGAGGAGACGCCTCGACCGGATGAGTCCGGACACGACGACCGCGCCCGTTCCGCACAGACCCGCACCGACACCGGGGTTGCCGACGGGAGCGCCCCGGTACCCCGGCCGGAGCCGAATCCGTCGCGCCGCTCCCCGCAGCGGCCACGGGCTCGGCGGATCAGCTGCGGGAGCCCGGCCCGGGGTCCTACGGTGTTCGCATCGGCGTGACCGTGCGTCAGGTACACAGGACGGGTTCGGTCGGGGTGGAAGAGGAACGGGTGGCCGCCGTGACCGGGCCGAGGGGGCCCGGTCACGGATCGGGATCGGGATCGGGATCGGGATCGGGATCGGGATCGGGGTCGGGGTCGGGATACGCGGTCGGTGGCCGGCTCGTCCTGACCTCCGCCCACGTCACCGGACCTGTCGGCACGAGGGTGGAGGTGTTCCACCCGGGCGGTACCGGCAGCGCGGGCGGGCGCGTGGTGTGGGCCGGCACACCGAAGGGGCGTGACGACGCCGCACTGGTCCTGGTCGACGACTCCGAGCACTGGCAGCCGCCGACCGCGCCCGTCCGGTGGGGGCGCACGGTCACCAGACGCCCTGGCGCGCGGTGCGAGACCTGGGGCGTACCGGACGAGGCCCAGCGCCACGGCCGTCCGATCGAGGCCTCTCAGCTACGCGGGGAGGTGAATCCGGGCAGCGGCTTCGTCGGTAACCAGTACGTCATGGACCTGCGCACGCCCGTGTCCGGGTGGCGCGGCGGCGGGACGTCGCCGTGGGGCGGTCTGTCCGGCGCCGCGATGTTCTGCGACCGCTACCTGACCGGCGTCGTGGCCGCGGATCGGGACCACTCCGCCCACGGCCGGCTGAACGTCGTCCCGGCCTACGTCCTCCACCACGACCCGGCGTTCCGCGCCGCCCTGGCCGAGCACGGCGCCGGCCCGGTCGGGGGTCTGGAGCCGGTGGAGTTCCAGGACCTCACCGACCGCGCCGACTCTCCTGCCGGCCGGCCCGTTCCTGCAACACCGGCGGCGCTGCTGGAGGCCGGGCGGCAGACCGTTCCCTTCCACGGCCGCGAGGACCTGCTCGCCGAGATGACCGCATGGTGCGCGCTGGGCGGGTTCGGGGTGTGGCTGCTGCACGGTCCGGGCGGTCAGGGCAAGACCCGCCTCGCCCACCACCTCGCCCATCTGCTGACTGCCGACGGCTGGGCGGTGCTGTGGCCGCGGGCCGCCGCCACGACAGCCCAGCTGCTGGACGTGCGGCGGGCGGCGAAGCCGGTGCTGGTCGTCCTCGACTACGCCGAGACCCGCCCCGAGCAGCTCGGGGCCCTGATCGAAGCCGCCGCCGAACACCCGGGGACCAGCCCCCTCAGGCTGCTCCTGCTGGCCCGGACCGCCGGCGACTGGTGGCAACAGGCCATCACCGCCACCCGCCAGGCCGAGGACCACCTCGCCACGGCCCGCACCCACCGCCTCACCCCCCTCGAAGACGACCCCGGCCGGCGGACCGGCCACTACCGCGAAGCCGTCCACGCCCTCGCCACGGCCCTCCCCCTCGTCCACGGCCTCGCCGGACACGACTGGACCGCGGCCGCCGACTCCCTGCCCGTGCCCCGGCACCTCGGCCACGATGCCTACGGCAACGCCCTCACCCTCCACATGACCGCCCTCGCCGACCTCCTCGACGCCACCGGGCCCGAACCCCGAATCGGCGGCCCCGGACCGGCGGGAAACGGCGGGACACACGGGCGTGCACAGGACGTCGAGGACCGGCTGCTCGGCCACGAGAGCCGGTACTGGCGCGACAGCGCCACCGCCCGGGGCCTCAGCCCCGCCTTGAGCACGGCAACCCTGAAGACCGCACTCGCCGCCGCCCACCTCGTCGGCGCCGCCGACCGCGAACACGCCGACCGGCTCTGGCGACGACTCCCGGCACTCGCCGACCAGCCCCGCGACCGCCGCGACCAGGTCACCGCCTGGCTCGCCACCCTCTACCCCGCCGACGCCGCCCCCGGCGGGCCGCCCTGGGGATCACTGCAGCCCGACCGCCTCGCCGAGCGCCACATCGGCCGCACCCTCGACACCGACCCCCGCCTCGCCGACCACCTCCTCACCGACGCCGACGAAGGCCGGGCCGTACAGCTCCTCACCGTCTACAGCCGCGCCGCCGCCCACCCCGTCTTCCACCGGCGCCTTGAGAACCACCTCACCGATCTCTGTCTGCGCCACGACCGGCAGATGGCCCGACACATCGTCACCACCGCCATCCGCACCGACCACCCGGGGCCCCTGATCGCCGCCCTCGACGCCATCACCGGTGATTCCAGCACCCCACCCCACCGTCTCGCCGGGCTCTACGGCCTACTCCCCCACGCCAGCCAGCGTCTTGCCTCCACCGCGGCCCGCCTCTGCCACGAACTCGTCGAACACCACCGCACCCTGGCGGCAACGGACCCCGGCGTCCACCTCCCCGACCTCGCCATGACCCTCAACAACCTCTCCGTCCGACTGACGGAGGTGGGTCGGCGGGGCGAAGGGCTGGCCGCGATCGAGGAAGCCGCCACCCACTACCGCACCCTCGCGACGGCCGACCCCGGTGCCCACCTGGCCAACCTCGCCATGGCCCTCAACAATCTCGCCATCGAACTGGGTGGTGTGGGCCGGCTGCGCGCCGGACTGGCCGCGATCGAGGAAGCCACCGCCCACTACCGCACCCTCGCCGCAGCGAATCCGACCGCCCATCTGCCCGACCTCGCCATGGCCCTCACCAACCTCTCCACCCGGCTGGCGGGCGTGGGTCGGCGGGGCGAAGGGCTGGCCGCCGCCGCGGAGGCCACCGCCCACTACCGCACCCTGGAAGCAACCGACCCCGGTGCCCACCTGGCCAACCTCGCCAAGGCCCTCAACAACCTCTCCGCCCGGCTGGGAGCCGTGGGCCGACGGAACGAAGGGCTGGCCGCCGCCGCGGAGGCCACCGCCATCCGCCGCGCGCTGGTCGCGACGAATCCCGACGCCCACCTGCCCGACCTCGCCAAATCCCTCACCAACCTCTCGGTCGGGCTGGGCGAGGTCGGGCGCGGAAGCGAGGGACTGACCGTCGCTGCGGAGGCCGTCGGCCACTACCGTGCCCTCACCAGCAGCAACCCGGGCGCCCACCTGCCCGACCTCGCCATGGCCCTCACCAACCTCTCCGTCCGGTTGGGCGAGGTGGGTCGGTGGGACGAAGGGCTGGCCGCGATCGAGGAAGCCACCGCCCGCTACCGCACCCTTTCAGCGGCCAACCCGAGCGCCCACCTACCCGACCTGGCGATGGCGCTCAACAACCTCTCCATCCAGTTGGGCGAGATGGGTCGGCGGGACGAAGGACTGGCCGCGATCGAGGAAGCCGCCACCAACTACCGCACCCTCGCAACGGCCAACCCCGACGCGTATCTCCCCTACCTCGCCCTGGCCCTCATCACCCTCTCCGCCCGGCTGGAGGACGTCGGCCGCCAGGACGAAGGCCTGGCCGCCGCCGCAGAGGCCACCGCCCACTTCCGCGCCCTCGCCACGGCCGACCCCGACGCCTACCGGCCCCACCTCGCCAAGGCCCTCAACAACCTCTCCGTCGGGCTGGGTGGTGCGGGCCGGCGGGCCGAAGGGCTGGCCGCGGCCGAGGAGTCCACCGCCCACTACCGCACCCTGGCAGCGGCCGACCCCGACGCCCACCTCCCCGACCTGGCGATGGCCCTCAACAACCTCTCCGTCGAACTGGGTCGTGCGGGCCGGCGGGCCGAGGGCCTGGCCGCGATCGAGGAGTCCACCGCCCACTACCGCACCCTGGCAGCGGCCAACCCCGACGCCCATCTGCCCCTCCTCGCCCTGACCCTCACCAACCTCTCTCTCCGTCTGGGAGAGGCGGGCCGCCTCGACGAAGGCCTGGCCGCCGTCCGAGAAGCCGTCGCCCTCCGCCGAGCCCTCGCTCAGGTCTATCCCGCCCGCTTCGACATCCCTCTGCAGCAGTCCCTGGACGTGGCCGAGCGGCTCGAAGGGCTCGAACCGTAGCGCCGAGGAGCAGCACACGCTCGGGGCAGCACTCCCCGCCGGTCGGAGCCACCTGTCGGCCGTCGCCCGCTGACGCCATCGTCACCACTCGGTCAGCCACGAGACCGGCGGCGTTGCGACGATCACGCGAATCCGCCGCCGCCCTCGTCATCACCTCGACCGCGTGACCGGGGCTACCGGGCCCCCGGCTGGGCCCGGGGGCCGGCTGTGCGGGCCGGGCCCCCGGGTGGTGTGGGGCCGTCAGCCGGCAAGGTGCTCCAGGGTGAAGACGGTTGCCCGGTAGGAGTACTGGGCCACGGGCGAACCTGCGGAGCCGGCCGGGTCGGCGACGGTGGCGAAGCTCCCGCTGTGCGCGATCCGGAGAAGTACCTCGCTGGAGCCGGGCGAGGTGTGGACCAGTGTGAAGAGCTGGTTGAGGTAGATCCACCCCGAGCAGTCGAACACGTTGAAGTTGGCGCCGTCGGCCAGTCCCTCGGTCGTGTCGTTCGGGTTCTGCTTCCAGACGCCCAGGCAGGTGTTCTCGTTCTGCCGGCTGCGGAAGATGAAGATCTGGTTGTCGGCGTTGTAGTGGCACATCTTCCACTGCTGGTGGTAGCCACCGCTGTCGGGGCTCTGAATGGCCTGCCCCCAGGGGCTGGCCTGGTTCCTCTCCACGAGCTGTCCGAAGGGCGTCTTGATCCGGTAGTAGCCGTCGTCGCAGACGTAGCCGTGCCACTCGCTCGACGCCGGACCCCGGGGCGCGGCCGACGCGGGGCCGGCGAGCAGGGTGAGGCCGGCCAGTGAGGCGAGGGCGGCGGCGCCGAGGGCGCGCAGCGCCGTGCCCCGGCGGGTGGTGGGGTGGCGCAGTGGGTTCGTCACGAGGTCCTCCGTCGTCAGGTCGGTGAGCACGGTCAGCAGCTGCTGATGAGGAGTTGGGCCGCCCGGCGCACGGTGCCGGCCGGTTGGGCGGGGGCGCAGCCGACCGAGCCGATCTCCGGGGACTCGTAGGTGGTGAAGGTCCCGGGGCTCGACGAGGTGGTGACCCAGATGCCGGTGGTGGGGCCGGTCTGGGCGCAGATGCGGTTGACGTACTGGCCGGTGACGACGCGGGTCCCGCGGTAGAGGCCGTACCGTCCGGGCGAAATGAGGTTCCAGGTGTCGCTGACGGTCTGGGTGGTGGTGCTGGAGGTGGTCTTCTGGACCGAGAAGCCGATCTTGACCTCGACCTTGGCGAACAGCGCGCTCGCGCTGGCGGTGATCTCGGTCCTGTTGTCGACGGTGGTGGTCACCGAGCTGACCCGGCTCAGGGTGTCGCTGTGCTGTCCGGTGGTGCCCGCGGTGACGTTGTAGATGAGGAAGTCGGTGACGAGGGGCGTGACTTGCAGGTTCAAGGGCTCCGTGGTGGCGTGGTCCACGGCGGGGTTGCAAAGGGTCGGGAGGGGGTCGGCATGGGCGGCGGGAGCGGTGCCCAGGCCCAGCAGGCCCACCGCGACGGCGGTAATGGCCGAGGCGGCGACGGTGCGCAGGCGCGCCTTGCGGGTGGTGGTCATCTGTGTTTCTCCAGCGGTCGCGGAAGCAGGGATGAGACGTGCGCGCGACGACGCGTGCGCGCACACGCCTCGTACAGGGGCAGGAAGGTCATGCGCGTGCGTATGCGTCCTTGGCGATGCTTCAGGCCTCGCGGCAGTGCCGCTGCCGTGGTGAGGCACGCGACGGCAGCGGCGCTCCGCGTGAGGCGGGCCTCTGTGTCCAGAAGCTTGAGGACCCTGGTCAGGATCGGTTCCTCGGAGATCGCATGCGCGGGACAGGAACCGGGGTCGGGGTCCGTACCGGCCGGCGGTCGGTACGCGCCCGGACCGTGGACCTCCGCGGTCCGGGTGAGGAAAAGTCTCGTCGTGGCGCACCGGGCGCCGGTAGTGTCCGATGCCATGAGCCGGGCGGGCCGTGTCATGGTCGGCCGGTGACAACTGTCATGACGTTTGGCTGGTTCGGCCACAGACAGACGGCGACGGCGGACTCTAGGCTGACCGGAAATGATCATCTCACCTGCGGGGCCCAGGACGGCCGAGCCGGGGCGGCTGGGCCGCCTGACCTGCTGGACGCTGCTCGCCCTGGGCCCCCTCTGGCTGCTGCTGGCCGCGAACGACCTCGCGTTCAACCTGGGCACCAGGACCCAGGTCATGGCTGCTCCGGTGCTGATCGCCGTCGCGGTCCAGCACACGCGTCTCATCCGCCGGGCGGTCCCCGTCGGCCGCGCGGGCCGGGCCACCCTCCACGGCTCCGCGACCGCCGGGGGGCGGTGGAGCTTCCTGCTGCTGGCCGCGGCGATCGCGATGTGGGGCGAGATGGCGGACCGCCCGTACACCGCCCTCGACTGGGCCATGCTGCCCGGGGCCATGGCGGCGGCGCTGGCCCTGTCCCTGCCCGCCCGGGCGCGCCGCCGGCTGCTGACGGCGGTCGCGGTGGGCTGCGCGGTGCTGGGCGAGGCAGTGGCGCAGTGGCGTCACGACCACCCCGAACTACTGCCCGGGGTGCCGGCGGCGACCGGCGCGGGGATGGTGCTGTTCATCGCCGGGGTGGAGTTGATGCTGGTCCGGCTGTGGCGGGCGGTACTGGAGGCCGAACACCTCCGCGAGACCACGGCCACCCTCGCCGTGGCCGAGGAGAGGCTGCGGTTCGCCGCCGATCTGCACGACCTCCAGGGCCACCGGCTCCAGGTCATCACGCTCAAGGGCGAGCTGGCCGAGCGGCTGATCGGCCGCAGCGACCACGAGGCACGCACACAGGTCCGGGAGATCTCCGAACTGGCCCGCAGCGCACTCGAGGAGTCCCGGGCCGTCGTCCACGGCTACCGGCGAGCCAGCCTGAGTACCGAACTGGCCAACGCCGCGGGAATCCTGGAAGCCGCCGGGATCGCCACCACCATCGACGGCGACGCCGCACGCATCCCCCACCAGCTCCAGCCGGCCTTCGCCGCCCTGGTCCGCGAGGGCGTCACCAACATCCTCCGCCACAGCCGCGCCCGCCACTGCCGCATCACCATCACCGCCGACCCGGGCCGGGCCCGCGTCCTGCTGCGCAACGACGGAGCCCCCTCACGCCCCGCGGAGCCCGGCAGCGGCCTGGCCGGACTGCAGGAACGCTTCCACGCCGTCGGCGGGTACGTACGCATCGCCACCCAGCCCGACGGCCACTTCGAACTGACCGGCCACAGCCACCGGGAGACCCCCGAGTGATCCGCATCCTGCTCGCCGACGACGAGGACCTCACCCGCGGCGCCCTCGCCGCACTCCTCGGCCTCGAACCCGACCTCACCGTCGTCGCCCAGGCCCCTGACGGCCCCACAGCGGTCGAAGCCGCCACCCGCCACCCGATCGACATCGCTCTCCTGGACCTGGAGATGCCCCACCTCGACGGCATCTCCGCCGCCCAGGCCATCCACCGCCACCGTCCCGTCCCCACCGTCCTCGTCACCCGCCACGCCCGGCCCGGGGTGCTGCGCCGCGCTCTGGCCGCGGGCATCCACGGCTTCGTCCCCAAGACCACCCCCGCCACCCGCCTGGCCGCGATCCTGCGCGACGTCCACGACGGCGGCCGCTACATCGACCACCAGCTCGCCACCCACGCCCTCACCGAAACCCCCTGCCCCCTCACCCCCCGCGAACTGGACGTGCTGCGCGCCGTCCACCACGGCCAGGCCATCAGCGCCCTCGCCACGGAGCACCATCTCGCTCCCGGCACCGTCCGCAACTACCTCTCCGGTGCCATCACCAAACTCGCCGTCCGCACCCGCCACGAAGCGGCCCGCCGCGCCTGGGAGGAGGGGTGGATCTGAGCGCGTGCGGGGTGCCTCCGTCCGATGCGACGTGCTGTCGGTGCGGGTGACTACGGTGGCACCGGGAGCGCGGCCCGCACTCCCGGCCTGTACGTGTCCCCGCCCGCCGGGCGAGGCCGCGCGCGCCGTCGACTGCCCGACCCCTGGGACACCCCGTGCGCCTGATCTTCGCCCACCCGGATGACTTCCCCCACTACGAGCACGTCGAGGAACTCCTCAACGACGGGTTCGAGACCACCCTGCTCCGTACGGACGTGTCCGACGGCCTGTGGATCGAGCTGATCAGCTACGACGCCGGACAGGGCGTCATCGTCTACGGCGCCGCCCGGTTCGGGCCGTACTCCCGCTACGTCGAGGAGGCCGACACCCGCGAGGAGGCCGAAGCGCGGTACGAGGAGATGGTCCGCGAGGCCGCCGACGAGGAGGCTGCCGCGCAACCGGGCTGAGCCGCGTTCCGCTGCCTGGTCCGCGGGCGTGTTGGACATGCGGTTCGTAGGCGAATGTCCACTAGTCTGCGTCGACGAAGTGACTGGTGACGTCACAGCGACGAGAGGACCGACCATGGTGAAGAACTACGCGGATCTGCCGACGCCGGAGTCCGTGCGCATCATCGACTTCGACGAGGCGAAGGCCGTCCCGGGGATCGTTCCGGGCACCTTCATCCTGGTCGTCAACGGCGTCATGCCCTACGTGAACATGACGGTTCGTCTCTCGCCGCTGGTCTACATCGAGCGTCCGGAGTACTGGGGCATCGAGGTCATCGGCTCGCTGCCCGGCATCGGGCTCCCCGCCACCACCCCGTACACGGTCTCCCTGCCGCTGGACGGCATCCTGGGGACCAGGGGAATCGAGGTGATCGGGGCGAACAGGACCGAGCAGATCGCCGTCCCGTAGCAGGCCGGGCACCGAAGGCGTTCTCCGCCGGGCTCGCCTCCGCGCCCTCGGCCGTGCGTTCGTGACCGCTCCCGGGCCTGGTGCCGGGGCAGCGCGCCGTACCGGTTCCCCGCCCCGCCGCCGGGACCGGTGCCCCGTCCGACCGCTCCGCACCCGACAACGATCCGCACACGTCCGGCGGTTCGGAAGCGCCCGATCAGTCGATGACGGCCGTGGCCTCGATCTCGACCAGATGCTCGGGGACGTCCAGCGCCGCGACACCCAGCAGCGTGCCCGGCGGCACGGGCGTGACGCCCAGCTTCGCGGCCGCCCGGGCGATCCCTTCCAGGAGCAGGGGCATCTTGTCGGGGGTCCAGTCGACGACGTAGACCGTCAGCTTCGCCACGTCGTCGAAGGAAGCACCGACCCCGGCCAGGGCCGTGCCGATGTTGAGGTAGCACCGCTCGACCTGAGCGGCGAGGTCGCCGTCGCCGACCGTGACCCCGTCGGAGTCCCACGCGACCTGTCCGGCGACGAAGACGAGCTTCGAGCCGGTCGCGATCGACACCTGCCGGTAGACGTCGATCTCCGGCAGTCCACCGGGGTTCACCAGGGTGATGGCCATGCTGCTGTCTCCCTCGCCAGGAGCGCCCGCGGTCCGAGGCCGTCGAGCCACGATGCGTCCGCTCTCTTGTGGTTACTTGGGAACCGTAGGAGAGTGTGCGCTGACATGGAAGAACGCACTTTTCGGTGACTGAGGAACCTCATGGTGACCAAGCAGTTCACGGGCTCGACCGACAACGCAGACCTGCGGCGGGCCGACTCCCTGGCGCGGGAGATCTTCTCGGACGTCGCCAACAAGTGGGCGCTCCTGATCATCGAGTCCCTCGGGGAGCGCACCCTGCGCTTCGGTGAGCTGCGGGACGCGGTCGAGGGGATCAGTCACAAGATGCTCACCCAGAACCTGCGCATGCTGGAGCGCAACGGCCTGGTCGAGCGGACGGTTCACCCCGTCGTGCCGCCACGGGTCGAGTACACCCTCACCGAGCCGGGCCAGGCCCTGCGAGTGACGATCGACGGGCTGTGCGACTGGACCCACCGCTACCTCGGACACATCGAAGCCGCCCGGCACCGCTCCGCCGGCTGACGCGCGACCTGCCGGTCGCCGTCGCGCGGCCTGCGGCCGCTCGGCCGGTACGACTCGGCCGGGCGGGTCACGGCAGGGGCCCGACCGTTTCCCCGGCCCGCGAACGGGTGATCCCTCTCCGGCCAGAGCGGCGGGCGTTCCCGTCGCCGCGACGCCCTCCGGAGGCCCCGCCGTGCCACTGCGCTCCCGCCGTTCGCCGCTCACCGCCCGACCGCGGCCCACCCGCCGTCCCGGGCACGCGGTCACCGCACTGCTCGCCGCCTCGATGGCCCTGGCACCGGCCGCTCCCGCCGCGGCGGAGCCCCGCGGCGACGACCGCGAGCTTCGGGCCCGCCTGCAAGAGCTGGTCGACCGTCCGGACGGCCCGCCCGGCGCCATCGCCGTACTGCGCGAGGACGGGCACGTGCGGGTGCTCCGGGCCGGAGTGGCCGAGGTCGGCACCGGCCGCCCGCCCCGCTCCACCGACCACATGCGGCTGGCCAGCGCGGCGAAGGCGTTCAGCGGCGCGGTCGCGCTGCGCCTGGTCGACTGCGGGCTCCTCGGACTGGACGACACGATCGCCGACCGGCTGCCCTCGCTGCCGAGCGACTGGGGCGCGGTGACGCTGCGTCAGCTGCTCCACCACACCAGCGGGCTGCCGGACTACAGCATGGCGCAGGGCTTCGTCGACCTGATCGTCGCCGACCCGCACCACGTGTTCGACTCCCAGCACCTGCTGGACTTCGTCGCCGACGAGGACCTGGAGTTCACCCCCGGCTCCCGCTACCAGTACTCCAACTCCGACAACATCGCCGTCGCCCTGATGGCCGAGGCCGCGACCGGGCAGCGCTACGAGGACCTGCTGGCCTCCCAGGTCTACCGGCCGCTGGGGCTCACGCAGACCAGCCTCCCCTCCGGGTACGAGCTGCCCGAGCCCTACCTGCACGGCTACGCCGTCCAGCCGCCCGACCCGCCGGAGGACGTCAGCACGCAGTTCGGCGCCTCGGGCGCCTGGGCCTCGGGCGGCCTGGTGTCCACTCCGAGGGACTTCAACACGTTCGCGGCCGGGTACGCGGGCGGCCCGCTGATCAGCGACGAGACCCGGCAGCAGCAGCGGGCCTTCATCGAGGGCGCCTCCGAGCCGGCCGGCCCGGGCGCCAACCGTGCCGGGCTGGCGATCTTCGAGTACACCACCCGCTGCGGCGTCGTGCTCGGGCACACGGGCAACACCGCGGGCTACACGCAGTTCGGCGCGGGCACCCCGGACGGGCGCCGAAGCGTCACCGTCTCCGTCAGCAGCCAGGTGAACCAGCGGGGCAACCCGGACCTGCTGGCCCACCTGCGCGCCGTAGAGGAGGACTTCGTGTGCGCGCTGCTGGCCGACTAGAAGCTGCCCTGCGGCTCATGTGACCGGCTACTCATCCACCCATCGTTCCGATCACGAGCGGGGCCCTGCGCGTGAGCTGCTGGTGCTGTTCCTTCTGTGCCCGGTCGGGCTCTCGATCGCGGCGGGCGACCAGGGCGGGCCAGTCCAGGTGGTCCTGGGGTGGTTCTGCGGCTGGCTGATCGCGGGGTTCGGTGCTGCCGTGCTGTTCGCGGCGCGGTCGGCGCGGCGGGAGCGTCGGCTGCACCTGCGGGGCATCTCGGTGGTGGCCGAGCTGACCGAGCAGGAGCTGGTCGACGTCCCGGACCGGGAGCCGCCGCATCACCAACGGATACGTCTGGCCTACGAGTTCACCGACCTCACCGGCCACGGCGGCCGGAGTCGGCCTGATCGGGCTCGCGGTGGCCGCTCCGTTCGCCGCCCTGTTGTGATCGGATGCCTCGATACCTCCTCCTCGCCGGCCCGCGCGGCTCGACGAGGACGCCTCGACCATGACGCCCCCGCGCGCGGGCCGGCCGGGGAACTTCGGCGCTGCCCGTCCGGGCAGTGGGCGCTTCGCGGGCGGCCGAACCAGCCTGGTTGGGCACGGGTACTGCGGAGCCGGGGCCGGTGGGGCTCCGACCGCAGGTCGCCGCAGGCGCGGGCAGCCCCGGTTGTACGCCGGGGCAGCCGAACGGGGCTGCGCGGCCGTTACTCACCGGTGTTCAGTGACGTTGCGTCAATTGGACTGTGAGCCTTCCGGAGAGGGGCTCCTGCCCGCGGAGGTCGGAGAGCAGCCGTCTGCCGACAGTCGGCGGTGGGGCCCACGCGCAGCCTGCCGTCCGGCAGGTGGGCAGGTCGGTGATCCGGAGGTCAGTGATGGCGATGAAGAAGCTCGGGAGGACCGCTGCGGCGGCAGCGGCCCTGGCGGCCACGACGACGGGCATGGTCGTCGGACCCGCAGGCACCGCCAGCGCGGCTTCGGCGGATCAGATCATGCTACGGCAGTGCCTCAAATCGACCGCCTCGGTCGAGTACCCCTTCCACGAGGGCTCCGATCTCCTCTGCGGCGGGGGTTTCGGGCGGGTGATCCCTGTCTACAACTTCGACGACGGTACGCGACAGATCTTCTTCGTCGGGCCGGAGCGCGGAGTGTGGACCACCTGGACCAACCCGAACGGGTCGTTCGGCGGCCGGGTCTGGCTCGGCGGCCAGGTCACGAGCGACATCGATTTCGCCGGCTACCACGGCAACTTCCTGCAGCTGAAGGCGAGGGGGACGGACGGCGCGACGTGGTACAACACCCGCTACGAGGACGGCCATTGGGGTGGATGGTTCCGGTAGCCGGAGGGCCCGGGTCGCGACCGGAAGAGGCCCTGGCGTGGGACGTCGGACCGGCCGACTTCCCACGCCAGGGGTGGGGCCGGCATCAGCAGGTACGTCGGCGGCCCCGATAACGCGGTCATCGCCGGGCCCCTCCGTCCGCGGCACCCGGTGGCCCGTTCCGAACGAGGTCACGGCCCTCCCGACGGGGGTGCGCCCCAGCGCGGGAGTGCCCTGCGAGGCGGCGGCCGAGACCGTCAGCGGACCGGCACCGGGTCCCGCCAGATGTCCATAGGGACGGCGCGGACCGCGCGTCCGTCCGCGTCGAGGATCCGGCCCATCCGTTTCACGGTACGCAGCGACACCCGGCGATCTGCCACCCGCAGGTCGGGGAACCGGCGGGTGAGCGCGGCCTCCAGCCGCTGGACGTCGGCGAGGGAGCGCTGCCAGACGGAGAGGACGAGGTTGTGCGCGCCGGTGACGGACACGCACAGCCGGACCTCGGGGAGTCTGGCGAGCTGGGGGCCGACCTCGTCGAGCCGGTCCGGGGGAAGGTCCGCCCGAAAGGTCGTCATGACCGGTCGTCCGGCGTCGCGGGCGGCGATCTCACAGCGGAAGCGGATCGCGTCGGAGGCGGCCAGCCGGTCGAGGCGGCGGCGCAGCGTGGACGGGCTGAGCCCGGTGGCGGCGGCCAGCTCGGCTTGGTCGAGGCGGCCGTCGACGCCCAGTCTGATGAGCAACTCCCGGTCTTCCTGACGGACTTCAGCTCGTACGGCGGGTGGTGGCCCGTTGGCCGCCGGGTGATCGTCGTGCAGTTCCACGCGCTGGGCGGGGTCCAGCGAGTCCAGCCTCCAGCGGATCCCCTCGGCGTAGAAGCCGGTCGCCAGGTGGGTGCGGACGGCGTTGACCCCGGGGAGGCGGCCGAGCCGTTCGGCGGTGTACCGGGAGACCGCCGCCAGGTCGGTGAAGGCCGCGGTGACGACGAGGTCGCAGCCCTGGGAGAGATGGTCGATGCTCATCACGTGCGGGTCCTCGGCCAGGTCGTCGGCGATCTGGCCGAGCCGGTCGGGAGCGCAGTCGAGGTCGAGGTAGGCGACGCACCCGGGGTCCTCGGGGTGCGGCAGTCCGTAGGCGGTGACCCAGGCGATCCCGGCCTCCGAGAGCCGGCGCCAGCGGCGGGCGGCGGTGACCGGACTGATCCCGAGGGTCTGGCCGAGCAGCGACCAGGGGGCCCGGGGCCGCAGCTGCATCGCGTTCACCAGGGCGAGGTCGAGCTCGTCCGCGGTCACGTCGGAGCGGGTCACCGTCGACTGCCGGTGGATTCGTGCATCGAAGGGCCTCTCGTGGCGTGATCCTGCGAAATTACGGGAAACTCCCGCCGAAAGAACCAGAATCACGGAACAGATCGCTCTGCACAAACTCCCGCCACGCGCGGGCTCGATGGAGGTACCTGTGTCCCTGCACGACGATGCTCTCGGTCTGGCCCCGGACCTGGTCCGGCTCCGCCACGACCTCCACCGGTTCCCCGAGTTGGGCCTCGCCCTCCCCCGCACCCAGGAGCGGGTGCTGAGGGCCCTGGACGGACTGCCGCTGGAGGTGAGCCTGGGCACCTCGCTGAGTTCGGTCACCGCGGTGCTGCGCGGCGGACGGCCGGGACCGGCGGTGCTGTTGCGCGCCGACATGGACGGTCTGCCGGTCACCGAGAAGGCCCCGCTGCCGTTCGCCGCCGACAACGGCGCCATGCACGCCTGCGGACACGACCTGCATACCACCATGCTCGCGGGCGCCGCACACCTTCTGGCGGCACGGCGGGAGCAGCTCCACGGCGACGTGGTCTTCATGTTCCAACCCGGTGAGGAGGGCTGGGACGGCGCCGGAGCCATGCTGGCCGAGGGCGTGCTGGACGCGGCGGGCAGGCTCCCGGTCGCCGCGTACGCGCTGCACGTGGCATCGGCCCTGCCGCACGGGGAGTTCAGCTCCCGGCGCGGTCCTATCCTGGCCGCCTCCGACGCGCTGAACGTCACCGTCCACGGTGCGGGCGGCCACGGCTCGGCGCCGCATCGGGCCAAGGACCCCATCCCGGCGGCCTGCGAGATGGTCACCGCCCTGCAGACCATGGTGACCCGCCGTTTCGACGTGTTCGATCCGGTGGTGATCACCGTCGGGCTCCTCCGGGCCGGCACCCAGCGCAACATCATCCCCGAGACCGCCCGCTTCGAGGCGACCGTGCGGACCTTCTCCGCCGAAACGCGGTCGAAGGTGGCCGACGTCGTGGTGGAGCTGGTGGAGTCCATCGCGGCCGCCCACGGTCTGCGGGCGGAGGTCGAGCACCGCTTCGAGTACCCGGTGACCGTGACCGACGGAGCCGAGACCGACTTCCTGGCGGACACCGTCCGGGAGGTCTTCGGCGAGGAGCGCTTCCAGACGATGGCGAACCCGATGACCGGGGCGGAGGACTTCTCCCGGATACTCGCCGCCGTTCCGGGATCGTTCGCGTGGCTCGGCGCCGCCCCGAAGGGGATTGACGACCCCGCCGACCTGCCGCTCAACCACTCGCCCTACGCGGAGTTCGACGACGCGGTGCTCCCCGACGGGGCCGCGCTCTACGCCGAACTCGCCACCCGCCGTCTCGCGGCCTGAACCCGTTCGCCCAGGAAGGAAGGAACGATCACGCACATGTCCGACCCGCGCGACGTGGTCGAGCAGCAGCTCGCCGCCTACAACAACCACGACATCGACGCCTTCGTCGCCACCTACGCCGAGGACGTCACGGTCCACCGGGCCGACGGAAGCCGGCTGCAGGGCCGGCAGGCCCTGCGGGACAAGTACGCCGGACAGTTCGCCGAAGGCCGCTGCCGGGCGGAGATCGTGGGGCGGCTCGTCGAAGGCGACCGGGTGGTGGACCACGAGATCGCCCACGGGCTGGCCGACGGGCCGGTCCGCGTCCTGGTGGCCTACCGGGTGCGCGGAGGCCTGATCGACCGCGTCGACTTCCTCAACTGAGCAGCATCGACCCGCACCGGTGGCCCGGCGCAGCACCCCCGCCGGCCCACCCACCCACGAACCCGACCTGATCCGACCGGCCAGAAGGTCACCGGCTCCGCGCAACCGAGCCGGCGGCCGGACGTACGCCCGGTCGGCAGAACCGCCGGGGGGCGCCGGCGGGGCGCCCGGCCCCCCCGCGGCCCCGGGGGGGGGGCCCCCCGCCGGGCCCCCCGGACCCGGGGCCCCCCGGGGC